>JBDNAO010000204.1:0-5870 GCA_039768375.1 Desulfobacterales bacterium
AGATCGAGCGTGAAGGTTGCCCCTTGGCCTAGTGTTGAATCGACACGGATGCGGCCGCCGGTTGTCTGCAGCAGGCCGTCTACTACCGCAAGGCCGAGTCCGTTGTGGATCTTGGAAGATTTGGTCGTGTAAAAAGGATCGAAAATACGCGTCAATATTTCCGGTGCAATCCCCTGCCCTGTGTCTTTGAATTTCAATTGGATATGAGGCTTTCCGGTCCTTTTTTCTTCTTTATGCTGAAGTGTAATCCCGGAGTGATTTGTGATCTCAATAAATAGATCGCCACCCTTAGGCAAAGCCTCCGCTGCATTGTCGTACAGTTTCCGAAGGATGGTATACAGCCATCCCCCATCCATCTCGACGTCGGCCAAATCCGGATCGATGTTCAGGTGACACCGAATGTCTTTACGTCTGCCGAAGCAGGTAACCCTTACGACTTCGGCCAGAGTTTCAGCCCCGATTCTTTTCACAAACGGCGCACTTCCGCCGGCATAATGCCTGAGCTCACTCAGAAGTTTTTGACCCCGGTTGACGGTCTCCATTATTTTGTAAAGCCGTGTATTTTCGGCACTATCGGCACTGTCATCGGCAATGATAAAAGCCGTGTGCTCTTGGATTTCGTTCAACAGTCGTTGCAGGATAAAGACCAGACTGTCCGCAAAACGACGCAGCGCTCGCCGGGACTGGCCTGCTGCCAATCGAGTTGGCCCTTCGATTCCGCAAAAGGCCTGGCGCATGGCAGCCGTGTCGGAAATGGCGATAATCTCATCCAAAATATGGGCTTGCAGCTGTCCATCGATATAACAGCCTTTTTCGATCACGATGCCGAGCAGGTCGTTCGTCAGCATCGACTCACTCAAAACGAGTCTCTCTATTCTCCTGAACCGCCGGTCGTGACGGTGTTCCCCAACCGTGGCTCCCAGAATCAGCGAAACATTGCCCTGAATCGTCATGAAAAGATTATTGAAATGGTGCCCAATGCCGACGACGAAAATCTCCAATGGGTTTCGCGACGCCGTTACCAGATGTTTTGCATCACCACTGTTGCGGTGGAGGACGGCATGGGTGCGATCCGTCCGGCTCCTGGCCCTCTTTATCAACTCGACGATGTCTTTTCCCTTACTTGCGGCTGCGGAACCACATGACCGCACAAAATCAGGGATTGGTTCAAAATCAACGTAAGGCATCGGGACTTCTTTTCTGATGGTCTGTGGCCGAAGGGCGACCGGACATCCTTGGTTCAGAAAATTAGCCATTTGGCCGCGTGTCTGCTCGTTAGTGCCGAAAAACCAGGCTAAATAATCGCCTGATTTCGGATCCGTCATCATTTTGAATACCTCCTTGCGTTTTGGCCGTTTCAAATCCGCCGGCTCGTCCGGGATTCCTTACCGGTAACGCTTGGACCTGACATTGTTTTTATACAGGTTTCCTCACCACATGCACCAAACATGCCATTCTATCTTTTGCGCGAGCGCACAAGCCGCAACCGGCCGGTATCCAGAGCCTGGAACCAGTCATTGGGCCTCTATTGGTGCATGTTACAGGCAACAGGATTCCAATGGCGTCAACATTTTGACAATTATCAGCAGCTTATGAAGATTGCGATGCAAGCGGTCTTGACGCATCGAGATAAAGGCCGCTGTATTGGTGTACCGACATTAAGGGGACCGATACGGTCTCTTGCATTGATTCAAAACACTATTCATTTTTGTTTTTCGGCCTCTGATGAAAAACAAAAATATTTGGAACAAATTCTGCATATTTTGTCCCTGCACAATTATTTAAATTGAATCATCTCCATAAAACTTGATGATTCCAGCCGGATCCTTGCCCCCTTTCTCCCAACAGATAGGGACAAGAACCATTTTTTTGAATCTGTTCTCAGGGCGTAAACCCACACAGAGAGGTCTTTTCAATGAAACGCGGAATCGGCGGTGAAACAGAAGGACACCCCAACGTGGGCCGCACAAAGAGCTTTTCCGATAATGAGACGGTAAACACGCCTGTCACACCGAAGGGTTCTTATGAGCGTTTTCTCGAGCTGACAGGAGACGGCTTTCTGATCGTGCAAAAAGAAACGATAATGGAATTGAATCGCGCAATGGCCGATATGTGTGGCTACAGCATTAAGGCTCTTATCGGTCGTTCCCTATCATTGCTGACTGGAAATGGCCCGACGGACCTTTCTCAATTGGCTGCAACCATCCACAACGATGACACCGCGACGATTAAAGACCGCCCCTTGCTTCTGCGTCGCTATGACGGCAGCGCGTTTCCGGTCAAGATCAATGCCACACGTGTCGACTACAATATGGTTTCGGCCGTACTTTTTCTGGTGAGGGATATTTCAAAATCGATCGAAGCTGAAGACGAACTTCAGAGAGCCCGCCAGCTTGAATCGATTGCCGCCCTTTCCGGCGGGATTGCTCATGATTACAACAACCTGTTGACGGTCATCATCGGCAATGTTTCCCTGATTCAATCCTATGTCGACCCGCAGGACATGGTCTACAGATTGTTGAACGAAGTTAACGAGGCTGCGCTAGTCGCGAAATCGTTGACCCAAAAACTGATCACATTTTCCAGGGGCGGTGCACCCCTGAAAGAGACAACCGATATGGCCGCCCTCGTTCGCAGCGTGGCGGAGTTCTCGCTGAGCGGTTCCAACATAAAATGCCAGTTCGACGTTGCGGACGATCTATGGCTGGTGGACGTAGACAAGACCCAGGTCAGCCAGGCCGTCCACAACCTGGTGATGAACGCCCGCGAGGCCATGCCCGAGGGCGGTGTCATAACGGTATCGGCCGGCAATGTCCAAAATATTGACGGTGAGCACGTGTCGACGGCCGTCCGATGGGTGCGACTCTCCATCATAGACCGGGGACAAGGCATTGCACCCGAAAATATGGACAGGATATTCAATCCCTATTTTTCCACCAAGCAACGCGGCAATCAGAAGGGGACAGGTCTGGGCCTGTCGATCTGCCACTCCATTATTCGAAAACACGACGGCAAAGTGTTGGTCGACTCCTCGCCCGGTTTGGGAACAACAGTAAACCTTTACCTGCCGGCATCGGTCAAAACCTTGCCCGCAATCTCAGCGGCAAAGCCGTGCAAAGCTTCGACACCGATACCCGGCTGCGGCCGAATCCTCGTGATGGACGATGAAGAGATGATCATCAATATGGCCGGACGAATTCTTGGCCGGCTGGGGTATGAAACTGAATTTGCCCGCAACGGCAGTGAGGCCGTGGCGTTCTATGAGGAAGCCTTGAAAGCCGATCAGCCGTTCGATGCCGTTGTTCTCGACCTGACGGTCCGCGGTGGAATGGGGGGCGAGGAAGCAATGCGGCACCTGCTTACAATCGACCCTCAGGTGAAGGCCATCGTCTCGAGTGGCTACTCAGATAGTCCGGTGATGCAGGACTACAAACAATACGGTTTCTCCGGAGCGGCCGGCAAGCCATACAGCCTTTTCGAACTGAGCCAGTCTCTTGCCCGTGTGCTCAACCAAGCCACTGCACTGTAACCGCCTGGTCCAAGAGGACTTTGTAAAAAAATCCCACTCGCGCCTGCCGTCAAGTTGGTTGCCAAAGGATGAATTTCCATTTATTATGGCAATTATTCTTTTATCCTGTACCATGGAGAACTCACCTCCAGTCCGATGTCATTTTTTCAACTCAAAAAATCAAGGCGATGGATCATTATTGTCATCTCGGGCGGCATGCTGTGCGGTTTGGCCGTTGGTGCATTCATTGGCCTGACACGCGACTTGCCTCAGATTCGATCCCTCGAATCATTCAAACCCTCGGCCGTTACCCGCGTCTTTTCGAGCGATCATGAACTCCTGGCCGAATTTTTTCAGGAAAAACGGGACCCAGTGCCGCTCGAAATGATCCCGCCTTACCTGGAAAAGGCTCTGGTGGCCACCGAGGACCGCCAGTTCTACCAGCACGTCGGTGTCAACCTGAAAGCGATTCTCCGTGCCGTGATCAAGGACATCTGGGCCGGAGAATTCGTCGAAGGCGCCAGCACCATCACCCAGCAGTTGGCCAAAACCCTGTTTCTGACACCGCGAAAAACACTGGTCAGAAAGCTCCGTGAGGCCCTGCTGGCCTTTCAGCTGGAGCGGCGCTATACCAAGGACGAGATCCTGACCTTCTATCTCAACCAGGTCTATTTCGGCAGTGGTGCCTACGGGGTTGAATCGGCCGCCCGGATTTTTTTTGGAAAATCCGCGAAGGAGTTGAACCTGGCCGAATGCGCTCTGATCGCCGGCATGCCCAAATCGCCGTCGCGCTACTCGCCCCTGGTCAACCCGGACCTGGCTGTCAAACGCCGCAACATCGTTCTCAGGCAGATGGCCGATACCGGGATCATTACGCCAGCCGTCTACCGCGAAGCTTCAGCAGAACTGCTCCCTTCGATGGGGCGAACGTCTCAAACCTTAAAGGCACCCTATTTTGTCGAATATATCCGCAAACAACTGGAGGAAATCGTCGGGCCGGCAAGACTGTACCAGGAAGGAATGACGGTTCTCACCACCCTTTTCTACCGTGACCAACTAGCGGCGGAGACAGCGATTGCGGAAGGTTTGGCGGCAATTGAAAAACGGGCAGGCAGCAACAAACCGCCAAACGATGACCTGCAGGGAGCCCTTCTGTCGCTCGATGCGGCCGGCGGCGGCATCCGCGCCATGGTGGGCGGCCGTGATTTCAATGAAAGTCCTTTCAATCGTGCCATCGATGCCGTACGCCAACCAGGTTCGGCGTTTAAACCTTTTGTGTATGCATGTGCCGTGGAACGCGGGTTTTCGCAGAACCGGCTGATATTGGATGCACCGGTTGCATTCAAAGGAGCGCGGGCCGATACGGACTGGCAACCAGAAAACTATTCACAAACCTACGATGGTGAAATAACGCTGCGAAGCGCCCTGGTGCGCTCGAAAAACATTCCGGCTGTGCGGCTGATCGAGATGATAGGCCCGTCTACTGTCACCAGATTCAGCCAGGATTGCGGTATTTCCACACCGCTGACCGCAAGCCTTACGCTGGCTCTCGGCGCCTCCGGAGTCACCCTGATCGATTTGACGGCGGCATATGCCATTTTTCCGAACCGCGGGGAGTGGATCAAACCGTGGGGTATTTTGGAAATTCAGGATTCTAGCGGCCGGGTGATCTGGCGGCCCAAACCGCAAAAAAAAGTGGTCATGACCCGCGCCGGTTCGGCCATCCTGACAGACATGCTGGTCGGGGTCATACAGGAAGGCACCGGCAGGCGTGCTGCGGTGTTAAAAAGGCCGCTGGCCGGAAAAACAGGCACGACGGACGAATACCGTGACGCACTTTTTGTCGGGTTCTCTCCTTCGATTGCCTGCGGGGTCTGGGTCGGCAATGATCACTCTCACACGCTGGGAGATCGCGAATCCGGCGCCCGGGCCGCCCTTCCGATTTGGATGGCCTACATGCAGGAAGTGCTGGCATCTCAGCCGGTCGATTACTTCGATATTCCGGATGATATCGTTCGGATCAGCATCGATCCGATAAGCGGAAAACCGGCTGCGGAAAATGCTCAAGGGGCAGTCGTCGCCATGTTTAAAAAAGGAACCGAACCTCAAATGGCGCCCTGACCACCGGGCAACAATATCGAATATGGCCTTGTACGATCTGGAACATAGCGACCCCCAAAAAAGCACGAACCCCGATTTAAGGGACTCGTGCTTTTTTGTTGATTAATGTCGTGGTCTATGCTGAGCGTGACCGGCCGTTCGACCGGGGAGAAGAGTGTGTGCGGTTACCCCGCCTGCCTCCCATTACCTGGATCACTGCAACCACCAGCACTAACGCCATTAATCCGCTGTAGATAAACCG
>JBDNAO010000021.1:0-5580 GCA_039768375.1 Desulfobacterales bacterium
ATGGTGGTGGAAAACATCAACGAGGACCACCTGAACAAGGCCATCTGGCTTTTTCCGCTCTACCTGCTGGCAATCAACATCTTTGTCCTGCCGATCGCGTTCGGTGGCGTACTGCAATTCGGTGCCGGCAGCATGGACGCCGACACGTTCGTCCTGACGCTGCCGATGGCGAATCACAAGGAGAGCCTGGCACTGTTCGTTTTCATCGGCGGCATGTCGGCCGCAACCGGCATGGTCATCGTGGCGACCATCGCGCTGTCGACCATGATCTGCAATGACCTGGTCATGCCGGTTTTGCTGCGGCTGCCCTCGCTGCGGATAGCCCAGCGCCCCGACCTGAGCGACATCCTGCTGGCCATCCGCCGCGGCAGCAATGTCCTGGTGGTGATGCTTGGCTATGCCTATTTTCATTTTGTCGGTGAATACTACACCCTGGTGTCGATCGGCCTGATCTCGTTTGCGGCGGTGGCTCAATTTGCGCCTGCGATCCTCGGAGGCATCTTCTGGAAACGCGCCACGAAAGCCGGTGCGTTGGGCGGTCTGATCGCCGGTTTCGTTTTATGGGTCTACACCCTGGTCCTCCCTTCCCTTGTGCAGGCCGGCTTGATGGACCCGGGATTCGTGACCCGGGGTCCCTTCGACATTGCCTGGCTGAAACCGTTTGCCTTGTTCGGCCTGGAAGACTTCGACCACGTGGCTCACGCCGTTTTCTGGAGCATGCTCTTCAACACCCTTCTCTTTGTCGGGGTTTCTTTGTACAGCCGACCCAGTGCCATCGAGCACTCTCAGGCCACGCTGTTTGTCGAAGCGTATCGTTATGCCGGGGAAACCGACGGGTCGAGTTTCTGGCGGGGTACGGCCTCGGTCGGAGACCTCAGGTCGCTGCTGGTCCGTTTCCTGGGCCGGGAACGGACCGAAGAAGAGCTGTCGGCCTTTGCTCTCAGGCACATCAGCGGCAGACAGCGCTACAAATGGGAAGACGATCTGGAAGCCGATGCCGGTTTGGTCAACTACGTCGAAAAGCTCCTGGCCGGAACTATCGGCTCGTCGTCGGCACGGGTGGTGGTCTCCAAGACGGTCAAAGAGGAACCGCTGGGCGTCGAGGAAGTCATGGACATCCTCGATGAAACCCGCCAAGTCATCGCTTACAGCCGCGAGCTTGAAAAAGCGAGCGCCGAACTCAGGGCGGCCAACGAACGGCTGAAAGAACTGGACCGGCTAAAAGACGAGTTTATTTCGACGGTCACCCATGAATTGCGCACGCCGCTGACGTCGGTGCGGTCGATTGCCGAGATTCTGCACGCCAACCCCGGCATCGAGCACCGGCAGCATCAGGAGTTCACTGCTATTATCGTGAAAGAAAGCGAGCGGCTGACACGCCTGATCAACCAGGTGCTCGACTTTCAAAAAATCGAAACCGGTCGGATGGCGTGGCAAATTTCAGAAGTCGATCTTAAAGCCGTCATTCAGGATGCCCTGTCGTCCACCAACAGCCTTGTGCAGGAAAAGCGCATCCGGGTCGAGCAGGATATCCCCGATCTGATGCCGACCGTGTCCGGCGACCGCGATCGGTTGATCCAGGTCATGGTGAACCTGATCTCGAATGCGGTAAAATTCTGTGACAATGATGACGGCCGCATCGGGATCGGCGTTGCCGTGGCGCCGGATCATGTTCAGGTTGCAGTCAAAGACAATGGGATCGGCATCAGCCGCAAAGATCGCGAGATTATTTTTCAGGAATTCCGGCAGATAAAGCACACGCTCAAGGGCCGTCCACCGGGAAGCGGCCTGGGGCTGACCATCACCCGGCGGATCATCGGTTTTCACAGTGGTCGTATCTGGGTGGAGAGCGAGCCCGGCCAGGGGTCGACCTTTTTCTTCACCCTGCCGCGAGGAAAACGCCCGGTCTATATCGCAGAAAAAAAACACATCGATCCAAATGAGTGATAGCTTCTCTTCCCTCCCCGCTTCCCCTTTTAACCGTTCCAATCTCCGTTTGCCTTCGGCCTTTAGCCGAGGTTTTACCCCTTTCTTTTTCCTTTTCCCTTATACCATACACCTTATACCTTGTATCTTCTTCGTAACCGTTCACTGGGTTGCAAAGTCCGATGCGCTTCAACCACCTAATTGTAAGCGTTCACAGGGTGCCGCAGATGCAAGGCGTCGGGCGCGCAGGCGTACTTTTGTACTTCAAGTGCCCGACAACAAAGCAGATGCGGTGCCCTGTGAACGCTTACCCTCTTCAGTACTTCAACCGGGCATAGTAGGATTTGCGGGAGGCGGAGCGGGCCTGTTTCAGGGTCGTGATCCCCTGACTTTCGAGCAGTGGGATCAGTTTGAGGAAGATCTCACCCGTGGCGATGGCATCGCCAAGGGCCGTATGTCGGCCGACGATGCTGACGCCCAGTCGCTCGGCTATTTGCTCCATATCATGATTCTTATGACCGGGGTGCACGACGGCGGACAGGAGCAGAGTGTCCAGTACCGGATTCGCGAATGTGATGCCGGCGGCGGTTTCTTTAAGCTGCAGCATTCGCATGTCGAAGGCCGCGTTGTGCGCCACCAGAATCGTTTCGTCGGCAAACTGGTGAAAGAGAGGCAGCACCCGATCGATGGTGGGTTGATTTTTGAGCATCTGCGGTTGGATGCCGTGAATATCAATTGACTGTGGGGAGATTTCGCGTTGCGGATCGACCAACTGGTCGAAGAATTCGGTGTGCAGCAACCGGTTGTTGACGACGCGAACCGCACCGATCGAGATGATCTCATCCCCGCCGTTCGGATCGAGGCCGGTGGTTTCCGTGTCAAAGACCGTGTAAGTCAATTCGGTCAATTTGCGGTTGTCCAGTTCCGGAATCTGGCCGGGTTGATTGAATAGATCGAAGTCAAAAAACTCCGGTCGACTCTTCGATAAAATGGTCAGATTGCGGATGTGCTCGACGTCGGCCGTATCCGTCGTCGGAAACAGGAACCGTAGATAGGCCGCTCCGCCGGGGCCTAAGGAGTGCGACCAGATTTCGGCTCTGTGATGCCCGATGACCTCCTTGAGCGTCGAGGAGAGCACCTCGTCGGCAACCGCTACCGGTTGATTCTGCCATTTTCGAATGGTTTCCAGCTTGATCGGTCTGCCGGTCCATATGAAATCGAGACAGGCGAAACGTCCTTCTCTGAGAACCCGGCAAGAAAACGTGTCACAGCCGGTTTCCGTTCGCAACCGTTCCTGCACAAACAGCAGGGCGGCGATGATGGAGTAGCTGTCGACCTGAATCCACACGTCGGCATTTCCGGTTTCGATCTGGACCGCCAGGCCGAGTTTTTCCTTGGCTTTACCGGCCACCGTGGCGATGACCTCGCCGGCCGGCACGCGAACCAGCGGATAACGGGTCTGCAACTGGCGGGAGTAGTAGGAAGTGGTTTTGTCGATGACCTTGCCGATGGCAATCGATTCCTGGTGGATAATCTCCTTGAATCTCTGCAGCTGTCGGCTGTCCATACCCGGGTAGTCGATGATCGCTTCGATGGCGGCCCTGATGCTTGCCAGTGATGACCGCGTGCTGCGGGAGAGAGAGCGCAGCAGCGTGTCCAGTTGTTTTTCGGTATCGAGTTGCTGGGTTATGTCGTGAAAGATGAGAATGAAGCCGGTAAATTCTCGCCGGTGGTTTAGAATCGGAACGGCTTCTACCCGCAGCAACCGGCGTTCCAGGCCGAAGACCACGAAATAGGCCACGACATCCGATTCTTTTCGCTTCAGTTTGTCCGCTATTTCCCCCAGGGCATGAACGATGAGGTGTTTGTCGATGAGACCGAATACGGAGCGACCGAGACCGATGAAACGGCCCGAGCCTAAATCCGGAGCCGATTCGACGGACCCGTTTTCAGCTGTGCCGATGAGCAGCTGAGCGACGCGTGTGTTGTAAAGAAGGATCTGGCCCTCCGTGTTGCAGATCAGAACGCCTTCGGGTAGCTCCGCAACGATGGCTGCCAGAATATTTTTTTCTTCCTCGGCTGTCGCCCGGGCGCTGTCAATTTTCTTCTGAACCTGGTTGAAGAGGTTCTCGTAGCGATCGGCACTTTCATTGATGATGTTCACCAGGCGCACGATGTCGCGTACGCCTTCGATATGGATGCGATGGCTGGGATTGACCGAATGAATCACTCGGGTTTCCGAGGCGATTTTATCGATGGGAAGAATGTACAACCGGAAGAGCCAGTCCAGGGCGAACCCGAAACCAGCCAGCAGCAGGACGGCCGCGCTGAACAGAAAGCCGAGGTTCTCTCGGCCCAGTTGAATGAGATAGGCCTGATCGTCGGCTGGAAGCTGCTGCCAGAAAATGACCGTCAGGCTCAGGATTACCAGCAGAACAAATCCGATTGAGCCAACAACAAACCACAAGAATGTGTTTCTGCGGTTCACTGACAGATCAATTCTTTGACTTTGGCGATGACTTCTGAGTTCGAAAACGGTTTCGTGATATAGGCATCGGCACCCAATGCCAGCCCCTTGGCAATGTTGGCCTCGCTGCCCATGGCGGTCAGGAGGATGATCCGGATGTCATTCCATTCCGGATTCTCGCGAACGCGCTGGCAGACTTCGAAACCGTCGATGATCGGCAGCATGATATCGAGCAGGATCAGGTCCGGATGCGATACGGAGATGGTTTCCATGGCCTCTTCCCCACTGAAGGCCACACCCGTCTCATATCCGTTCTGTTCCATTAAAAATTGCAGCGGGACGATGATGCTCGGTTCGTCATCTACGATCAGTACTTTTTTCGGCATAAGGTTACCCTAATAACCGAACTCCGAAAAAAGTAGCCGGCAACAGTACGTGGTAAAGTGCCGGCTACTTGTTCTGTCATGCCTTATCCTGCAGTTTTATTCTTTCCGTGCAGTTCCTAAGCCAATCTTTTCCAAGGCAACTTTCATTTCGTCCAGAATGACAGGGTCGTCGATGGTGGCCGGCATGTTCCACTGCTTGTTGTCGGCGATCTTCTGGATGGTCCCGCGCAGGATCTTGCCGGAACGGGTTTTGGGCAGTCGCTTGACGACCGTGGCGGTTTTGAATGAGGCGACTGGTCCGATGCGGTCACGGACCATCTGCACCACCTCTTTGGTAATCTCCTGCTGGTCACGGTCAACGCCGGCGTTGAGCACCATGAAACCGACCGGGACTTGGCCTTTCAGTTTGTCGTCGACACCGAGAACGGCGCACTCGGCCACATCCGGATGATCGGCCAGGACCTCCTCCATGGCCCCGGTGGACAGACGGTGGCCGGCCACATTGATGATGTCATCCGTGCGGGTCATGACAAAGGCGTACCCGTTTTCGTCAATATAGCCCGCGTCCGCGGTTTTATAGTACCCGGGGAACTCTTCCAGGTAAGATGTGATGTATCCCTGATCGTTGTTCCAGAGCGTGGGCAATGTTCCGGGCGGCAGCGGCAGTTTGACGACCAGTGCGCCGATTTCTCCGGATTTTACTGGTGTTTTGGCCTCCGGATCGAGCACCTGCAAATTCCAGCCCGGCGCCGGCTTGGTGGGTGAGCCCTCCTTGACCGGAAAATGGTGCAGACCCATGCA
>JBDNAO010000022.1:0-3583 GCA_039768375.1 Desulfobacterales bacterium
CCGTTTTCAGATTGGCTCGGACTCCCGCTGCCGGATTTGGGCCCCTTGAACGGCCGTTTACAGATCGCAGGCAGCCCGGCACAACTGGCCGTCTCCAAGGCCAACCTGACAACGGTGTCACTGCGAGGATTGACGATTGCGGCGACCGGCGGCATTAACCGCATCCGGCTGGGAAGCGAGAAACCGCTTGCGGAAGTTGACTTTTCCCTTACGGTGACAGCGCCGGGATCGTCAGCGCTGCCCGGTGCGGCCCGCCTTGACCTTCCGGATCTGGGCCCGCTGCAGATGAAGGCCGCCGTCAATGACAGCCGCGGTAGCCTCGATGTCGAAACCTTCGAGATCCGCAGCGGTAAGAATCAGAAGGCCTTGTTGCGTCTGCAGGGTCAAATTCTAGACATTGGAAACCTCGAGCAGATGGTGCTGCAGGCCGCCGTTGAAGCCACCTCGCAGCCGTGGGCATCAAAATACCTGAACCAGACGGAAGCGGTTAATGTCCCTCTGGCGGGTGAGATCAGCGTCACCGGTATCGCCGATGGATTGCGCATTGATGAGGTTTGGTTCAGTACGACGGACGGTGAACGCCTGGCTATAAAAGCCCAGGGACGGGTCGTCCAACTCTCCGAATCACCGGCGGTGGAACTAGAACTGGACATCACCGCACCCGATCCATCCGCGGTCGGATCGATGGTAGGGGTATCGTTGCCGCCCTTTGGTCCATTGGCAATCAACGGCCGGGTCAACGCCAATGCCCATAAGGTCGATTTTTCCGGAAAGACCCACCTCGGTGATACCGCCTTTCAATCGACGGTCAGCGCCGCCTTCAATGGCCCGCGGCCCCGTATCGACGTCAGATTTGCTGCAACACGCGTTAACCTGGAAGATCTCGGTATTATCCCGGCAGCGCCACCGGAGTATTCCGTTACCACTGCCGAGGCGCAACCGCAAAAAATCGCTCCGCTTTTGAATGATACCGCGCTGTCGTTTGGTGCCCTCAAGGACTACGACGTCTATTTTACCCTGGATGCCGCTGAACTGGTCGCGCGCGATATCAGCATCGAAAACCTGGATCTCGATATCAAGATAGAAAACGGCCGGCTGACCGTCCATCCCGCCAGCATGGTCTATGCGGCCGGGTTCACCGAATTTGATTTCACCGTCGATGCTTCGGGAGCGACCCCTGTATTCGATCTTAAAATTACCGGGGAAGACATTGACATTGAAAGTGTGCTGGCCAGCGCCCACGAGCCGCTTGTTCTCGGCGGAGACCTCAACTTGTTCGTGGACCTGCAAAGTACGGGACGATCTTCTCGTGAGATCGCATCGAACCTGGGAGGTGAAGTCAGCCTTGCGCTCGAAAATGGCGAGATACGGCGGATCATTGACTTCTTGTCCGCAGATGCATTAAACCTGGTGCTGACCGCTGCCGATCAAAGGCAATCCACGGATCTGAACTGCCTGGTCAGCAAAATCGAATTCCAAGACGGCCTCGGCGAAATCGATTTTTTTGTCATGGATACCTCCAGAATCAGAGCCACGGCTGCCGGCAGCGTGGATCTGGCAGAGGAAACCATCGATGTCGGTATCTATCCCCAACAAAAGAGAAGGCTGGTTCGAAGAGAAGGTTCGGCGGTGCGGATCAACGGTCCGTTGGCACGGCCCGTGGTCAGAACGTTGCCGATGTCGGAAGCGGCGCGGCTTTACGGCAAACTATTGATGCCGCATGTTTTTCTGACGGAACGAGCCTTGGGGAGTTTATGGTATCTTATTAGCAAGGACGAAGATGCCAGCCCGTGTGTACAAATCGACACGTCAAAATAAGGATGGGTCTCACCGTCCAATACAAATCGTTAGGCAATGTCGATCGCGATTGGTTTTAATTTCTAATACGCTTTTCATTCTATACTGCGGATACCAGGAGGACTGAATGAAATTCGGGCCACGTCATTTCAGTATTACCAGGCAACGCTTCGAGGCGGTCTACGGAGAAATATCGGATGGTTCTGAACCCGGCCCGCGTTTCTATATTCTCGTTGCCGTCTCGACCCTGATTGCCTGCTTCGGCCTGATTGCCAACAGCACGGCCGTGGTTATCGGAGCCATGCTCGTGGCGCCATTGATGACCCCCATTTTCGGGATGTCTTTGGCGCTTGTCAGGGGGGAAACGCACCTATTCGGTCGCGCTGTTCAAGCCGAAGTTGTGGGTGTCGCCACCTCGGTGGCCATGGGCGTCATGTTGGGGCTGGTATTGGGTTATTTTGAGCCCACCCCTGAAATGCTGTCACGAACCAAACCGAATCTCCTGGATCTTTTGGTCGCCGTCCTGGCCGGCTTTGCCGGTGCCTATGCATTGGTCGATGTAAAGATCAGCCCGGCCCTGCCGGGCGTTGCCATTTCCACGGCCATTGTCCCCCCCCTGGCAAATACAGGCCTTTGCCTGTCGCTTGGCGAAGTCAGTGGGGGGATGGGCTCCTTTCTTTTGTTTCTGGCCAATTTTCTTTCGATCTTATTGATTGCCTCGGCCACATTCATTGCCAGCGGCATGGCAAAGATGTACGGTAAGCAGCCGTCCCGGCGAGAATATCTTCGACGGTTCGGAATCGCTATTGGTGCTTTCGTGATAATCGCCGGCTTTCTAACCAACGCCCTATTTATTTCCATAAGGGAACGTCATATAAGCAATCGGATTCATGCCGCATTAGAAGAAGAGCTGGTGAAAATACCCTCGGCCGGATTGGACGAGGTCCATCATTACACGGAAAAGCGCCAGCTATATGTTTTAGCCGATGTTCACACACCGGCTACGATAACGCCGTCGCGCATCAAGAGAATACAGGAGAATATATCGCAAGGTGTCGATATGGCGACACATTTAACCGTCCGCAGTGTCAGAAGCGCTAATGTAACGGCACAAGGATCGGCCATCTTTGACAGCGCTCTCGAACTCGACGGCAAATTCGGGCGGCCCGTTGAAAGCCCCGTATTGCGCAATATCGCCATAGCGGAGCAAATCCTGCGTGAAAAATTCGAGGGGCAACATGCGGTATATTTTCATCGAGCGGAGTTTATGCAGTTGCAGCATCGAAATATCATAAAGGCATATGTGAGCGGTTTGCACCTGCTGAATGCGGATGAGATTCTGCAGCTCGAGACGGCCATCAGAAAGGCCACCGGTGATGAAAGCCTGGAACTGATTATTCGAACAGCACCCGAGAACCTCCAGTCAGCCGTAGGAAATATTCGCTATGGGTGGATCCTGGGAGACAAGGCGACTCCTGAACGTCTGGCCATCATAAAGGAAGTCAAGGCTGAACTGTACACAGCATTTCAAAACCAAGGCGGTTTTGACATCGTAAATGTAAATGCCAATTATCTAGATTCCAAGTTTCACTTTCTAATCGAAGTCGTTGGCCCGGAGATTTACCCGCAAGAGAAACTCGACGCCGTGAGAAGGCAATTGGCGGAAAAGTTCACCGAGGCTATCGACCTCTATGTCTGGAGTCGCCCCGAGGTGGTATTGACGCCGAATGGCGCAATGCCTTTAGATGCGGTATATCATTATTTTGCAAAGCGTCAAAAAGAAAAC
>JBDNAO010000023.1:0-8169 GCA_039768375.1 Desulfobacterales bacterium
CCGGCAGGCGGCCCGAATATGTGTACATCTAAATTGAGCGATTGTCGAGGTTGCCGCCCCGGTGAAACAGGCTTCGGCAAGGCTGGATATGCTGAAGTGGAATTATTTTTTGCCGGGGCCCTTAAATTACCATAACCTTACCTTAACCAAGCCAAAGGGGGAACAAATGAGCACGAAGGAAGAATTGGAAGAAAAAGCGGAAGGTTGTCAGACTTCAGAAGACTACGTAAATGTGGCCGGCGAATTCGTGAAAGAGCTTTCCGACAAGTCGCGGGCGGCCGAATTGCTGGATGAAGGCGCCGAGTGGGCGCAGACGGTGGACGAACTCATTTTGTTTGCAAAGAGCGCCGGTGACGTGCTGGAGGATAAGGAAAGAGCCAAACAATACCTGCTCCAGGCCAAAGGTTTCGGTGCCACGACCCAGGATTTTGTGAATCTGGCGCGCGCCGCGTCGGAATTGGACGATACCGGCACGGCGACGGAAGCCCTGGCTGCAGCCCAGGACAAATGCACTCGCGTCGCCGACTTTTTTGCCCTGAGCAAGAGCATCCAGGAAATAATGGCCGACGCGGAGCTGGCAAAGAAACCGCTTGATGCCGCAGTTGAAAAGTGTTCATCGGCGGCCGATTATGTTGAATGCGCCAAAGGCTTCCTGAACGTGCTCGGTGACCGGGAGCGGGCCAAGGCGATTTTCGACCAGGCCGCTGATAGCTGCAAAAGCGGCAGTGATTATGCCCAACTGGTTAAGGGTGTCATCGAGGGTATCGAAGATGTGGAACTGGCCAAATCTCTGGCAGCCAAAGGTGAAGCCGCTCTCGAGTCCGGGAAGGATCTGATCGTGCTGGCGACATCTGCCGCCGCGGACCTGAAGGACCCCGAATATGCCAAGACCATTTATCGCAAAGCGGCCGACCGTCTCGAAAAAGGCGAGGACCTGATGGCTCTGGCGCGGTCAATCATCGAATCGCTGGCAGACAAAACGCTGGCACTGGACATCTATAAAAAGGCCGAAGCCCGGTTCACAACATTCGATCAATTGTTCAAATTGGCGCAGGCCATCATTGTTGACACCGGAGATACCGCCGTTGCCGGGGAGGTCTATCAAAAGACTCTGGGCGCTCAACCGAACTGCAAGCAGCTGATCGATGTGGTCAAAGCGCTGGTCGAGGAAATTCAGGACAAACCTGCCGCCCAGAAGGTGTTGAAGCAGGCCGAGTTGGCGGTGAAAAGCAATGACGAGTTCAAAAAAACCGGCGAGGCGATTCAGCAGTACGCCGACGATCAGGGGTGGATCGATGCGATCAAGGAACAGCTCGAAATAAGAGAAGCCAACGCGGCGCTCTACACCGAATTTATCGCCCGTGAGACCGAATGTGGAACTTCCGCCGCCCTTGTCAATCTGGCACGGGAGGTGTTCAAAAAAACCGGCGACAAGCATTACGCCCGCAAACTGTACCAGAAAGCCGGGGCAGAAGCTCGGTATTTCCCCGATTATCTGAAACTGGCCGACGCCGTCTCTGCCGATCTTCAGGATTCCGAGTGGGTCCGCGAGATCTACACGAATCAGTTGGAAAAAATCGACGAGGAGATGAATATCAACAACGTGGCAGACGGCATACTGACCAACCTCAACGATTCGAATTGGGTCAAGGCAATCTACACCGATTTAGAAAAACGCTGCCGCACTTCAAGTGATTATATACGCCTGGCCCGGGTTGTGTTGGACAAGTTGGACGATGCGCAGTGGGCCGACCAATTGTTCGACAAAGCCGCAGATGCCTGTGCCGACCCCGTCGGATGCGCCGCCGCTGCCGGTGCCGTATTGACCACCCGCGGCGACAAGGAACGCGCACGGCGCCTTTATACCAAGGCGGAAACCCTGTGTGGTGGCATCGGCGATTATGAAATTTTGGTCCGGTCGGCGGCTCAGCAAACCGGGGATCCGGATGTTGTGCGGGAGATTGTCCAATCAATCGAATCGAAATTCGCCTCGGCGCACGATCTGAGAACTCTCGCAGAATGCGTATTGACGTACTTAAGCGATGAGCAATGGGCGCGTCGTATCTATCAAAAGGCGCTGCAGGCCTCTGATGCAAACCAACGCATGTCCGAATTGATCGTCAGCATTAAAAACAGCCTGGGTGATGAAATTTGGGCCCGGAAGCTGTACTAGAACATTGGGGCCAATGCGCCGAGGCTTTTGTTTCTGCTGCTGCGGCCCCTTTCCCGGCCGGCGGTGCGGCGTGTGTTTCGTGTACAATAGTCGCGCGCCACACCCCCGGCCGGTGAAATGGCGATGCGATTCGGAAAGCCTTAAACAAATGATCCGCTCTCCAACTCAATTTTCCAATTTTTTCAAATGCAACGACCGCCTTGGTTTTCCGGACTATAAATTTGTCCTCAAATGAGGTAGGGCCGTCACTTGTTTTTCAGGGCGGCCATGACCCGGTCGCGGGTCATGGGCAACTGCAACACCTTGGCACCTGTGGCATCGTGGACGGCTGTGGCCAGCACGCCCCCCATGCAGACAATGGCCGGCTCTCCACCGCCTTTGGGGGGCAGCGACGGATTGGGCACAATCACGGTTTCGATCTTGGGCACCCATGAAAAACGCGGGATGGTGTAGTTATCGAAGTTGGTGTCCAAAAGCCGGCCGCTATCGAACCGCATCTCTTCGGCCAGGGCATAGCCCAGGCCCATGGTCAGGCAGCCTTCCATTTGAATGGTGGCACCCTGCGGATTGACGACCTGGCCCATCTCCTGGGCGCAGGCCACCCGTTTGACCCGGACGGCGCCGTTTTTTGGGTCCACCACTACTTCGGCCATGGCCGCCACGACAGTTTCGGCATCGATCCCACAGGCGATGCCGATCCCCCGTCCACTGGGCGGCTTGGCGGATGTATAGCCGAATTTTTGCGCCACAGCCTCCAGAACGGAGCGCATGCGCCGGTCCTTGAGATGGCGCAGGCGAAAGTCCAGAGGATCCTGGCCGGCCGCCGCGGCCATTAGGTTCAGGTGCAAATCGCGGGCATAGACATTGGTGTTGGCTGCGGGCGCCCGCCAGGGCCCCACGGCAAAGGGATGAATACCCGGGGCAATGCGCCATTCCCCATAAACCGACTCCCGGTGGTGGGGAATTTCGTAAAAGTTCTCGCAGCCGCGTTGGCCGGCAAAATAGACATGGAAGTCCCAGAATGCCACCCTGCCGTCCTGGTCCAATCCGGAGCGAATCTTGACCACTGCCGCCGGCCGAAACGTATCGAAAAAGAACTCCTCTTCGCGGCTCCACATAACCATCACTGGTTTTGCGGTCATTTTGGCCAGGCGAGCGGCTTCAACGGCTTGGGCCGAGGCGGACTTGCCGCCAAAGCCGCCGCCCACGAAAGGCGTGATCACGCGCACCTTTTCGGCGGACAGTCCCACCGCCTCGGCCACCTGGTGTTGCACGCCAAAGGGGGATTGGGTCGATGCCCAGACCGTCAATTTGCCGTTTTCAAAATGGGCCAGGGCGGTATGGGTCTCCATGGGCGCGTGGGCGACATAGCTGTTAAGATAGGTCTCCTCGACAATGGTGGCAGCCTTCTTTTGACCCATCTGGAGATCACCGGCCTGGTCGACCACCACCGGAGAGGGTGCATTTTTAAGCAAATGCTCGAAGATGGTGTGGTCATTGACCCCGGCTTGAGGGAGGTCGTATTGCGCCTTTATGCTCGCCAGGGCCTGTTGCGCGACATCGGGATAGGGGTGCAAAACAGCCACCAGATCGCCGTCGCGAACCACCTCGACACCCGTCACCCGCTCAGCTGCCGATGTATCGACATCCAGCGGTTTGGCGCCATGGGCGGGCGGACGCAGGATTTTGGCATAGACCATGCCTGGCAAGCGGATATCCCCGGTATACCGGGCCGCGCCGGTTACTTTCTCGCGGGCGTCGCGCCGTAAATAGGATTTGCCGCTGATGGCGTATTCGGTAACCGGCTTGAGAGCCGGCAACTCTTTTAAATGCCGTTCGATCACGCGACCCTGAGTCAATTCTCCGTAAGTCACCCGGTTACCGGGCCGGTTGGAATCGAAAATGACCCCTGCCTGGGCAACCAAACGCGCCGGAGGGCACTCCAACCGCTCGGCCGCCAGCTCCAAAAGGACGCCTTTGGCTTCACAAGCCGCTTCTTTGACAAATACACCGTAATATCGTGTCGAATACGACCCCCAGGTTCCGGCGTCCCAGGGGCAGCGGTCGGTGTCGCCCATGACCATGTCCACCGATTCGTAGAGAACGTCCAGCTCTTCGGCCACCATCTGGGCAAAGCTGGTGATGGGCCCCTGTCCCATCTCGATCTTGCCGACAAAACAGGTCACCCGGCTGTCGGTGCCGATCTTGAGAAAGGCATTGAAATCAACCGGAACCTTGGCGCCTTTATACCCTTCGCGAGCCGCCCGGGCAAAGGCCTGCATATCACCGACGGTGGCGTAGACGATCAACCCGCCGCCCAGGAGTCCCATACGCTTTAAAAATTCCCGGCGCGTCACTGAGGCCGGTGGGGCAACCCCGACCGCCTGTTTTACCGGTTGCGCTGTTTTGCTCTTCATGGCGTGCCTCCTTTAAGTGCTCTGGCAGCCGTCTGGATGGCCTCGACGATCCGCACATGAGCACCGCACCGACAGAGATTATCCTCCATTCCGTCAACGATCTGCTGACGGGTGGGTGTGGGGTTGGACACCAGCAAGCCGTATGCTCTGAGAATCATGCCAGGGGTACAAAATCCGCACTGCAGGGCATCATGCGCCACAAACGCTTCCTGGATGGGATGCAACTGTCCGTTTTTGGCCAGGCCCTCTATGGTCCTGACATCGCTCCCGGCAACTGCCTTGACACTCATCTGACAGGCGGGAACCGCCTCATTGTTAACCAGCACCGTACAGGCGCCACAAAGGCCCTCGCCACAACCGAATTTGGCACCGGTCAACCCCAGGTCGGTGCGCAACAGCCACAAAAGGGGACGATCACTGTCGACACGCAGGGACACGGGCTGGTCGTTGAGCGTAAATGCGATGGTTTCGATCATAAGGACCTCCCCTTTGTCGAAGTTGATGCATATAGTACATAGAATAATGTGTTCCAGGTTCAGGGTTCAAGGTTTAAGGTTCAGGATTCAAAAATTATAATGAGCGCAAATATCGCGGATTTGCAATAGAAAATAAGGCCATAATCGACTATTCTGGTTCGGATATTTCATGAAATAATTCCAGGAAGTGGCTGAAAACAAACATTGCCGAGCCCCAAGAGGACCCCCACCCATGCATCTGATTGAGCAGACCGCCTGTGAACTGTCGGCCCAAGGCCAAATCTTCGTCCTGGCCACTATTGTTCGTCATGAAGGCGCCACGCCTCGCGCAGCAGGCAGCAAAATGATCGTTACACGCGAAGGCCGTGGCATCGGTACTATCGGCGGCGGATCTTTGGAGGCCGCAGTGATGATCCGGGCGACTCAACTTATCAAGCAAGAGCAATCGGAAGTGATGCATTTCGACCTGAGCGGTGACGTCATAACCGCCAAGGATATGATTTGCGGCGGCAGTGCCGATGTCTTGCTGGCCTGTGTTCTCCCCACCCCCGTCAACCGGGATCTTTTTGGCCAGTGGCAGCAGATTTTGGAGAAAAACCGCCAGGGATGCTTGGTAACTGTAGCCCTGCAAACCAGTGACACGCTCTACCGCACCACCTTCTGTCTGGTCATGTCTCAGGAAAAAATGATAGGCCCAGTTCCCTTGGGTCGGTCCGTTCTGGAAAAGGTGCTGACCACCGCCACAACCGCAACCCGAATTCAAACATTATGGTTTGAAAAGGCGCTGGTGGTAGTGGAGCCATCGGCAAGCGTTTCGACCGCTTATCTTTTCGGAGCCGGCCACGTGGCCCAACCGACTGCCCGTTTAGCGGCCATGGTGGGATTCCAGGTCTGGGTCCTGGATGACCGGAAGGACTATGCCCATCCGGAACGTTTTCCGGAGGCGCATCGAGTAAGGGTGCTGGACAGCTTTGAGCGCGCCTTTACAGATCTGGAGGTCACTGAGGACAGTTATGTGATCATCTTTACTCACGGCCATTTGCATGACAAAATCGTTTTGGCCCAGGCTTTGGGCACGGACGCAGGATATATTGGGATGATCGCCAGCCGCCGCAAACGCAACACGATTTATGACGCCCTGCGGGCAGAAGGGGTTCCCCAATTACAAATTGATCGCGTGCACTCCCCCATCGGCCTTGCCATCGGAGCCGAAACCCCCGAGGAGATCGCCGTCAGCATCGTGGCCGAGATGATTTTGCAGCGATCCCAGAGAATGCCATGACCTCACTGCCTTTTGTCGCCGTCATTCCAGCCGCCGGAAGTTCTTCCCGGATGGGACACTTCAAGCCCCTGCTGCGGGTCAATGGCCAAACCTTGATTCAGCGGGCCATTTCGGTTTTCCGGCGAAACCGGATCGACGATATCATTGTGGTAACCGGACACCGGGCGGACGACCTCAAGGCCGCATTAGCTCGAGACGAAGTGCGCATCGCCCATAATGAAGCCTATGACCGGGGCATGTTTTCATCAGTGGTAGTCGGAATACGACAACTGCCGGTGCATTGCGAGGCCTTTTTTGTCCTGCCGGTGGATATTGCCTTCGTCCAATCGGCCACCATCGGCCGGCTGATCGAGGCGTTTCGTAACCACCCGGGCCGTATATACCACCCCAACGTTGCGAACCGGCGGGGCCATCCGCCCCTGATTCCGGCCCACTTGGCAGAAGCAATCGCCGGTTATGACGGAAAAGGGGGACTGCGTCGGGCATTAAAACGCTGGGCGGACCTGGCCGTGGACGTGCCTGTGGCGGACCGTCACATTTTGCTCGACCTGGACAAGCCCGAAGATCTTTTGAAGCTGAGTCGGTGATTCAGTCTACTTTATTTTTAAGATTCGAGAAAGAGAGCACTATTAATCAAGTGTCTTGGCTAACCAAGCCTTTAAGCGATAAGTCCGGATGGGGAACACAGAATATTCCGCAAGGGCAAACATTGAAGCGCTGTCGAACAGACTTATCTTAAAGCACTTATTCGGCCCCGTACTAACTCGAACCTCGCCCGGTGACTATATTGCCCGGATTCCCCTATTGTGGCCGGCGATTGCTAATACCGTCGTTAACAGCAAACTTTTGTTCAGTGTCAAATGTGTTTAATGATCAATGATACATTTGGTCGCACCGTAAGGGAGAAAAAGATGAAGAAAACAAGGATTGTCTTGCTTATGTCGTTTATCGTTTTGAATCTTCTGTGGGTACCGGCAGAGTCGTTCGGGCTCGATGTGGGCGACAAAGCCCCCTTGTTCAGTGGAAACTCTACTCAGGGAAAAATTCAACTGACAGATTTCCAGGGCAAGAAAAACGTCGTGCTGGCGCTTTATTTTGCTATATTTACGCCGGTCTGAACCGATGAAATCATTGCCTTCCAGCGGGATCTGGAAGAATTTGAAAAATTGGATGCGCAGCTCATCGGCGTCAGCACCGACAGTATGGAAACGCACAGTAAATTTACGGCTGAGAACGGTATCGGGTTTCCACTTATTTCCGACGAAGATAAAACGATCAAGAAACTCTACGGTTGGGGACGGGTTACTTACCTTATCGACAAAGACGGCGTCATTCGGTTTGTTCAAAAAGGGGTTCCAAAAAATCAGGACTTCATAAATAAACTGAAACAGCTCCAATAAACTTTACTATCTTTTGTCGCCTATAACCGGATTGACAAAGATAGGAAGGCAATTGTGAAAAACGTTTGGACCGGACTTTTTATCATTATAACCGCTTTGGGGCTGACAACCGGCTGCACCAGCACCACCGATACATTAAAACCTGACCTTCACAATTCACCGCTTATTGTAGCTCACCGGGCGGGAGGGGGCCAATGGCCCCAGAATTCGCGGACGGCCGTGATAAACAGCATCGCCAAGGCCCGGGCCAAGGATCCCGCCAAGCGTTACCAGGGCATCGAGATCGATATTGTTCTCACAAAGGACGGCCACCCGGTCCTATCCCACGATCCATGGGTTCACACTACCCTGTGCCGAAGGACATCAGGGCAGCCGATTGGTGAACGCGTCCTCATCCGTGATTTAACGCTGGCGGAGCTTC
>JBDNAO010000024.1:0-25679 GCA_039768375.1 Desulfobacterales bacterium
AAAAATTCCAAATCGCAAATAACAAATAACAAACAAATCACAATGACCAAAATTCAAAATGACAAACCTGTTTGGGTCATTGGATATTGACATTTGGGATTTTGTTGGAATTTGGTGCTTGGAATTTGACATTTCTGAATATCTCAATACCCGTTATGGCGTATCTAAAGATGACCTCTCTGTTGGGTGTCGTACCGTTAAGTTTCACACGAGGTTTGTCCCCGATGTTGTGTCTTTCACGCGGTATCGACATTGGGTCCGGTCTAAGACCCCCCAAGGCGCCTCAGACAGTCAGCCGCTGTTCTCAACTGCTCATCCGGGCTCCGGCGCGTCATTTTCATGCATCGTGGCGGCTCGAAGGGCCATGACTGTTTAGTATGACTCGGCTGCCTGGCAACCGGAATCCACACTTCCGTTGCCCTTCGATGCCGACTCAATACCGGTTGATGGCTCTCCGTTTTTATGCTACCGTCCGAAAAACCGAGGGCAACCTGAAGCAGAGCAGCCCTCTGAACCAACCTTTGTGCGGTATCAGACGCGTGGCGACCCTCTGGCGGAAAAGTATGTTCGCCGGCACTCGTCGGAGATCTTCCCCATTGCCCGCAGAGGCGCAATCCTATGACCGAGATTCGTGGTGACATGGCTTCTGCATCCACAACAGACCAAATGAGCCGCCTGGTGGTTCTGCCGTTCAACAAGTCCATTGAGATCTCATTCAAGAACATCCAAGTTCGTTTTTTTCGTTCGATGATCACGACCATGAGCCTGATCCTGGCGGTGTCGTTCCTTTGTTTTACGAATGTCGGCATGAACGTGGCCGACGGGCTGCTGGCCACTGGTGATCCGGACAAACGGCAGGCCTTGATAAATGCCGGATACGATATCGGAGCGACAGACACCAGTGTGGCCGCCACCGCCAAACAACGTTGGATCGTGATCCTGTCCTTGGTTGTCTGCGTGGTGGGGATTGTTAACGCCCAGCTGATGGCGGTCACGGAGCGTTTCCGAGAGATCGGGACGATGAAATGCCTTGGGGCGCTGGACCGCTTCATCCTGAGACTCTTTTTTCTCGAAGCCGGGATGCAGGGGTTGGTTGGCGGCGGTATCGGCGCGCTTGCCGGCGCCTTCTTTTCTCTGATCACGGCGACCACCAGTTTCGGGACCGTCGCGCTGACTCACGTCTCGTGGCTCGAGATAGCGGGATCGGTTCTGTGGGCAACCCTCGTGGGCTTTTTCTTGAGCCTGGTCGGCGTTTTTTATCCGGCGATAGTGGCCGCAAAAATGCAGCCCGTGGAGGCGATGCGCACGGAGCATTAGGAAAAATTAAGGTCGACATGGAGCGAGAGAAACACAACATCGTCAGGGTGTCCAACGTCACCAAGTCCTTTAAACTGGGAAAGGTCGATGTCCAGGCACTCAAAGGAATCGACCTCGAGATCCAGGCCGGCCATTACATTTCCATTATGGGCCCCTCCGGGTCCGGCAAAAGCACCCTTTTCAACATGATCGGCGGACTGGACAAGCCGACATCCGGCAAGGTTTTCATCGACGAGGTGGATATTGCCCAACTGGACGCTTACGAGTTGGCTTGGTTGCGGTGCCGCAAGATCGGATACATCTTCCAGACGTTCAATCTGATCCAGGTTATGACGGCCTTGGAGAACGTGACACTGCCGATGACCTTTGCCGGAATGAACAGCGACGAGGCGGTGAAAAAGGGTATTCGCCTTATGGATCTTGTGGGCCTCGGTGACCGGTTTCAGCACAAACCCTCGGAGCTTTCCGGCGGACAGCAGCAGCGCGTGGCGGTCGCCCGAGCCCTGGCCAACGATCCAGCGATCATCCTGGCCGATGAGCCCACCGGGAACCTCGACCTGAGCACGGGCGAAGAGATCATCGCCCTGCTTAAAAATCTGAGCGATGAGCGCGTGGTGACGGTAATTTCCGCCACGCACGATTTTAAGATGCTGAACGTATCGGACCAGGTGGTCTGGATTCGAGACGGACGCGTCGATAAAATCGAAAACCGGGAGGAACTGTCCATATCCCTGGGAACAATCGGCGCCAGAGAATAATCCATTTTTTAAAGAAATCCCCCCTGGCCCCCCTTTTACAAAGAGGGGTATAATAGGCCTTCAGTTGATGACATTGAACAGAGACCATCAACCGCTGAACCAACTGACAATGCCGTCTTGCGTTACATTCCTATTTCCGCCGGGCTTACCCTTGTTAAGCCGTTCGCACGCCCCAGAAAATCGACCGGCCGCACAGACGACGCTGGCGGTGCTGGTGGTTTTTCTGCTGTCACTTATCGCCATGTCTTCCGCCGCCGCCGTTCAACCGCCGTCGGCGGATCTCTTCATGTCCGACATTCAGGAATTCGCCGCTTTCGGCGACCGCAGCACCGGTACACCCGGGTGCACCGCCGCCGCCGCTCTCATCAAAGACCGGTTCACCCGGCTGGGCCTGGAATCGATAGGGTCTCAGCTCTTCACCGTGCCGGTCATCCGCCACGAAGAAAGCCGCCTGTTTTTGCCGGATCGGCAGTTGAACGTCGCCGTGCAGCCGGTCATGCTGAACGCCGTCGCGCCCCAGACCATACCGGCCGAGGGCCTGCAGGGACCGCTGGTTTACGTCGGCGCCGGGGAGCTGCATCACTTCAACGGAAAAATCGTGGAAGGGTCCATTATACTGATGGACATCGATTCGGGGAAGAACTGGCTCCATGCGGCTTCGCTGGGGGCCACAGCCCTGATCTATCTCGACCGCGACGCAACGCCGAAAATGCGCTACGAGGACCTACAGGAGCTGACGCCCATTTCATTTCCGCGACTGCGTATGGACCTCGATACGGCCCGCCGGGTTTTCGGCGACTTCGAAACGGCGCCGGAGGGCCTGGTTGCCCGGACAGCCCGTTTGACTTCCAGACTCGAATGGGAAGAGACCACGGCCGAGAACGTCTACGGTGTGATTCCCGGAGCGGACCCGCAACTCAAAGATCAACTGATCGTCGTGGAGGCATTTTACGACACGGGCGCACTGGTGCCGGGGCTGGCACCCGGAGCCGACGAAGCCGTCGGGATCGGCTCGTTGCTCGATCTGGCCCGAAGACTCAAGCACACACCGCCGGGCCGCTCGGTGCTGCTTCTGGCTACTGCCGGTCACGCCCAGACCCTTGCCGGCATGCGGGAGATGATCTGGAGCATCCGGTTGCGCAGCAGGGACCTGCGGGATATACAAAAGCGGCTCAAGAATACGGTCAATCAGAGCCGTGACGCGGAGGCCATGCTGGAGGAGGTCCACGAGCAAGGCGTCACGGCTTACCTGCGGGCGCAATCGACCGGCAAAGGGCCATTGGGCCTGGCGTTGCTCGAGGCTGTCGGCGATCCCCTCAAAACAGAAGTGGATGTCGTTTCCAGAAGACTCATGCGACTGCGCCTGGAGAGCAAGGGAGACGAAAACCAGACCCGCATTATGGAGCTGGCCCAGGCGAGAAGGCTCCTGCGGCGGATACTCTGGCGTGCCGATCTCAGCAATCTCCTGCCGGAAGAGACGGCGGTTATCCAACAGCTCATTCCCCGGGCCCTCGAAGAATACCGTCGAATCGCCTCAGACGCCGGACAACAGGAAAGATTTATCCGCAGCGCCAAGTCATTTCGCAATCTTGCCAAATCGATGGAGATTGCCACCATCGTTTCGCTGCACCTTTCCAGCCACGGAGACGGATTCGGAGCCTTTAATTACGGATGGCTCTACCCGCTGCGGTCGCGCGTCAACCGGACGGCCAACTATAGGATCCTGGACGATGCCCTTCGGCAGGGCGCCGAGGGGCTGACGACCACCGAATCCGGCCCGTCGCTGTATCGCGACACACTGCGTCCCAGCCGTCGGGGCTCATGGCAAAACTACTTTCTCGACCGCCCCCCCCTTGGGGGCGAGGTCAGTGCGCTGGCCGGTTACCTCGGGTTTACGCTTGTGACGGTAAACGACGCCAGGCCGTTGTGGGGCACACCGGGCGATCGGCCCGAAACCGTCGACGGTCGCTTTGCTGCGCTCCAGAGTGCCCAGATTGCGGTATTAATCGACACCATCAGCCGGGCGCCCCAGCTTCACGACGACGGTCTCCCCAGGGAGGGGTTTACGACGATCACCGGGCGGGCGAAAATCCTGCGACAAGGCGAACTGTTTCCCGATCAAGCGGCCCCGGGAACCGTGATCATGGCCTTTCAGGGTAAGGGGCGCTACTACAGCATGGTGGACGCCATGGGAATGTTTTTCCTCAAGGGGGTGTCAACCAAGAAGCTGGTTCAGGACAAAGTGGTCATCGAAGCCTACCGCTTCGATCCGGAAAACGGTCAGGTCGTATGGGCCATCGATAAAAAGCAGACCGGAAAGAATGCCTACCGGATAAAGGTTCAACGCGCCAACATGGAAACCGACCTGGTGATGTTCGGATGCAAGCAGAGCGTCATTTTCAACCTCCTCGAACCCCGCACATTCCACTACATGAACAAGTATCAGCTGATCGACGCCCGGAGGGAAGCCAGACCGGTTCGGTACAGCTTCAGCCGGCTCGACACGTGGTCTTCCATCGTATCTTCCCTGTTTCTGGAACCCGGCACTCCCTGGAAGTTGACACTTTCGGACACGGTGCTGGGCTGGAAACTACTGCTTCTCAATGCCGATGACGCGCATCCCCAGGGACAGGGATACCTTATAGACGATTGGCCCTACGTTTACCGCACGGATTATAAGGTGGCCCGAGACATGTGGGCCCTGCTCGGGCCGCGGATTCGAGTTCTGGAAAAACACGGCATCTACAACGAACGGATCGCACGGCTGCAGCAGGAAGGAATGACCGTTCTGGCGCAGGCCCGCCAGGCCATCGATGACCGGGCATACGACCGCTTTTCCAGAGCCGCCCACCGCTCCTGGGCGCTGGCCACCCGCGTCTACAGCGATGTGGAAGACACGCAGAAGGACGTCCTGTTCGGGGTTCTGTTTTACATTGCGCTCTTCGTTCCGTTTGCCTTCTGCATGGAACGGTTGCTTTTCTCGTACACCAACATCAACCGGCGTATCGTCGCTTTTTGTGGGATTCTCCTCCTACTGATCGCCGTCATCTACAACGTGCACCCGGCTTTTCAGCTGGCGTACAGTCCCACCGTCGTCATCCTGGCCTTTTTCATCATGGGCCTTTCGGGGATCGTCACCCTGATCATTTCCTTCCGGTTCGAAGAAGAAATGATCAAACTGCAGCAGCGTGCCCGGCACATGAAGGCCGTCGAAATGGGCCGCTGGAAAGCCTTTGTCGCGGCTTTTCTGCTGGGGGTCAGTAACCTGAGGCGACGGCGGCTGCGGACCGTGCTGACCTGCGCCACATTGATCATTCTCACGTTTACCGTCATGAGTTTCACTTCGGTGAAATCCCTGCGTCAACACACCCGACTGCTGTTTCAAGAACGCACCCCCTACAACGGCTATCTTTTCAAAACCGTCAACTGGAACGATCTGCCGCCCGAAAGCCTTGACATTGTGGCCAACTATTTCGGCAGCCAGGCGATCACGGCCCCGCGCGTTTGGCTGGAGGATGAAAATCGGACCCGTACACTGGATTTGACGGTGCAGCGTCTGGACCGGCAGTACACGGCGTACGGGGTGATCGGTCTGTCCTCCGATGAGGTGCGGGTCACCGGAATGGAAAAGATTCTGGTCGGCGGCCGGTGGTTCAGGCCTGCTGAAGACCGCGTGGTTCTTATTTCCGAAAGAACGGCGCGGGAACTCGGTATCGATCCGGGATTGCGGCAGGCGGCCGAGGTGCTGCTGTGGGGGATGCCTTTCCGGGTGGTCGGCGTGTTTTCGGGCCGGAGACTGATGGACATCACCGATCTGGACGGCGAACCCCTGTCGACGGTTACCTTTCCCAGTGAAATTTCCATGGAAATGACCGAAGTCGAAATGGAAGCCATAGAATCCGGCGAAGATGTCCGTACCTACGAAAGCCGGTATCAGCATGTCGATGCCGACCGCATGCTGATTGTACCGGACGGGTTTTTGATGTCTGCCGGCGGCAAACTGAAGGGAATCGCCGTAAAGCCCGAGGACGGCCTGGCGACGCGCGCCGAAGCCGAACGCCTCGTGGATCGCTTCGGCCTCACCCTCTTTGCGGGGGAACCGGACGGCACATTTTTTTATCAGGCCAGCGACACGATGAGCTACAGCGGGGTCCCGAATGTGGTCATCCCCCTGGTGATTTCGGTTTTTATCGTGCTCAACACGATGATTGGCAGCGTTTACGAAAGAAAGCGGGAAATCGGGATTTACACTTCCGTGGGGCTGGCGCCCTCGCACGTATCGTTTTTGTTCATCGCCGAGGCTTTGGCCTTCGCGGTGATCAGCGTTGTTCTGGGGTATCTTCTGGCCCAGACAACCGCGCGCCTTTTCTCAGGGACGTCCCTGTGGACCGGAATCACGGTCAACTACTCCTCCATTGCCGGGGTGGCCGCCATGGTGCTGGTGATCCTGGTGGTGCTGGCGTCCGTGATCTATCCCTCGCGGGTGGCCGCCAACATCGCCATACCCGACGTCAACCGCTCCTGGAAACTTCCGCCGGCCGTGGGGAATCGGTTGCAGGTGACCCTGCCCTTTCTGATGAATTTCCGGGAACACTTGAGTATCGGCGGGTTTCTCCTGGATCATTTCGAAGGCCACCGCGACATTTCCCATGGCCTGTTTTCTGCCGGAAGGATCGAATTTTCAATGGCGGAGTGCCGGATTGCCGAAAACGAGCCCGAGCATCGAGAAAAGGGTGAAGAACCCGGGAGCATCGCGCAAGACGAGGAATTTTTGCAGCTGACCACCGACATTTGGCTGGCGCCATTCGATTTCGGCATCATGCAAAAGGTAGCCGTCGCTTTCTGCCGGTCGGTCGAAGATACGGGCTATCTTGAAATTAGAATTCTTTTGGAGCGCCTCTCCGGTGAGGCCAACGCCTGGCGACGGATCAACAAGGCCTTTCTCCACGAGCTGCGCAAAACGCTGCTGGTGTGGCGGTCTTTGGATGCGGCTTCCAAGGGACACTACGAAAAGCTAATTGCCACAGAGGGAGAAAAACGCGGTATCGACGTCGGACGGCTACCCGAAGCGATGAGCCCGCGACCGTCGCTTGACATCCGGCCGGATGCGACGTCACCCATTCCATGACCGCCGACGTCGGTGGGCCCGATCCGCACCACTAAAGTTATCGATATGGAAAACAGCGAATCGAGCGTCGAAAACGGTAAAGCCTGTGCAGGCACCGGTTCAAGTGCACCCTCCGTTTCGGGTGCACAGGAGATGCCGATCCGCATGCGAGCCCTCTGGATCGGCTTCCTCCTGGCGATGCTCATCTGCGCCATTACGCCGTTCAACAACGTGTATCGCTCGGCAACGCCCCTTGGCGGCGGGCATTTTCCCCTGGCGCCATTCTACATCCTCTTCTGGTTGATGCTGGTCACTTACGGGCTGAAAAAGGTCTTTTCCAGATGGAACGGATTGACGGGCCGCGAACTCCTGCTGATCTGGATCCTGATGGTGATCGCCTCGGGAATCGCTTACACCGGTCTGGTGCGCACGTTTTTCATCAATCTGACGGCCCCCCAGCACTTTGCCCGTCTCGGAAGCCGCTGGGCGGAGGAACTCCTGCCGCTGCTTCCCGGAGGGCTTTACCCCCAGAGCCCGGAAGCGGTCTCTTCCCTGTATGAAGGTCTGGCCGGCGGACGCAGCATGAGCTGGTGGCAGGTGTTCCAACAGATTCCTTGGAGCGCCTGGGTCCGGCCGCTCGCTGTCTGGGCGGTCTTTATCTTCACCTGCTACTTCGTAATGCTCTGCATGATCAATATCCTCAGCCGGCAGGCCATCGAGAGCGAGCGGATGAACTTTCCTCTCCTGCGGGTCCCGCAACTGATGCAGGAGGCCTACGACGGCCATGCTCTGGGTCACTTTCTGAGCGATCGCTTTCTTCTGGCCGGTTTGATGATTCCGGTGGCCCTGCACCTGATCAACGGGCTCAATTTCTACGTTCCATCCGTGCCGCAGATCCCCACCCTGATTCTGGCCGGTCCCTATTTTCCAAAGTACGGCCTCTTTTCCGGTTTTTACAAACTAAAGATTTACATCTACCCGGCCTTCATCGGATTCGCTTTTTTGACGTCCAAGCAGATTTCCCTGTCCTGCTGGTTGTTTTTTATCATCGGCGGATTGTTCTTCGGTCTCCTGGCCGTTATGGGTTACGACATTCCGGAAGCAGCGCTGGGAATCACCTTCGGCCCCACCCTCTCACGACCCGAGGAGACCCAGGCCATTGGGGCCTACGCGGTTTTTTTCCTCTTTCTCTTCTGGTTGGCGCGGTATCACCTGCTGGGTATCTTGCGGGATGCGGTACGGTTTCGCCGTCCCGATCCGTTCCATGCGGAGTGGACCTCCTCCCGGTTTGCCTTCTGGGGATTTTTCCTGGGGTCCGTTCTCATCATCGGATGGTGTGCCTATTTCGGTTTGCCGCTGCTGCCGGCGTTTTTTGTGGTGTGCGCTTACTTCATGGTGATGCTGGTTGCCAGCCGCGTGATCTGCCAGGGCGGTCTCGCCTATTTCACGCTTACCGACGCGCCGCTCGACGGCCTGCTCTTTATTTTCGGCCCCCGGTTTTTCGGAAGCATCGGGCTGTTGATCAGTGTCGTGGTCCAGAAGATGTTGTTTCTGGATCTGCGGGAATCTCTCATGCCGTCCCTGCTGCATGCCGGACGGGTGACTTACCGGATGAATCCCAAGAAACTGCTCGTCGGCGTCATCATGATCACCATCATGGCGGCCGTCGTGGTGTCGTTTACTGCCATGTTGATCCTGTGCTACAAATTCGGTATCCGGGAACTCGACTTGGACTGGGCTCTCCGTTCGACGGTTTCCGGATACGAGAATGTACAGACCCTGATCGAATCGCCGGTGCACAGCGGCAAGTGGGTCCTGATTTTCTCTCTGGTGGGGGCTGTGGTCATGCTGATGCTCGTGGTGTGTTATCATCAGTTTTACTGGTGGCCCATTCACCCGATCGGTTACCTGGTCACGTACAGTTCCGCCATGCGAATCCTCTGGTTCAGCTTCTTTGTCGGCTGGCTTTGCAATGTCCTTTGCATGCGCTACGGAGGAGTACAGCTGTTCAAAAGGGTGCGGTTGTTCTTTGTAGGGTTGATTATCGGTGATTTTTTCATGGCCGGCACGTGGGCGGTCATCGGATTGTTCAGCAACGCCAGTTATTTGGTGTTCCCTAGTTGAAACTTGAAAATGGAAACTTGAAACTGGAAGGTTGAAACTCGGGCGGGCCTAATATGAAAGAAGTCTATGAACTTGACATCTACAAATTGGCCGAAGAACTGTCCGACAGGGTGTGGTGAGATTTCGATCGATGGCCGTTGAAGGTACAAAAAACCGTTGGGTACCAGATCATCAGGGCGGCCGACAGCATATCGGCAAACCTAGCCGAAGGATACGGCAGGTTCACTCCTGCCGAACGCAAACTCTTTTACCGTTATGCCAGGGGCTCCTTCGAGGAGACCAAAGCCTGGCTGAGAAAGTTGATCCGCCGCGAAATAATCACAGAAGAGGCACATCGATACAAATATATCATTGACGAGCTGGGACCGAAACTAAACGCCTTTATTCGGAGCACCAAAGTATAGGGCTGAACCGCTGCCTTTCTGCTTCCAGTTTCAAGTCTCCAGTTTCAAGTTTCGAGTTTCAACTATGTACGACGACAAGGAACTCCAGGAATATCGGGATCTGCTCAAACCCCCGGACCATTTTGAAGAAGGGTTTGACTGGAAGACCGTCGTCGGAGCCATTTTTATCGGCTTCCTGATGATGCCCGGCAGCATGTACCTGCAACTCGTGATCGGCACCGGTATCGGTCCGGCTGCCCGTTGGGTGACCATCATCCTGTTTGCGGAAGTGGCCAAACGGTCCTACACCGAAATGAAACAACAGGAAATTTTTCTGCTCTACTACATGGCCGGCGCCGCCATGGCCACGCCGTTTCAGGGGCTGTTGTGGAGTCAGTACCTGGTGCAATCCGATGCCGCGCGCATGCTCGGTTTGACGGAGTTTATTCCGAGCTGGGTCGCCCCGCTGTCGGATTCGGATTCCCTGGTGCAACGGAACTTTTTTCACAGGGACTGGTTGATACCGATCCTTTTGCTCTTCGGTACCCAGCTCATCCAGCGTATCGATCGTTTCGGACTGGGGTACACCCTCTATCGCATCACCTCGGACGTCGAAAAGCTGCCGTTTCCCATGGCACCGGTGGGAGCCTTGGGGACGATGGCCCTTGCCGAATCGACCGAGGACAAGCAGAAGAGCTGGAAGTGGCGGGTTTTTTCCATCGGTGGGATGATCGGCCTGGCGTTCGGCGCCATTTATGTGCTTTTGCCCACCGTTTCCGGCCTGCTGCTCATGGAACCGATCCGTCTCATCCCGATACCCTGGATCGAACTGACGCACTATACGGACCGGGTGCTGCCGGCGGTGGCGACGGGAATTCAGTTGGATCTGACCCTCTTGTTCGTCGGAATGGTGCTCCCTTTCTGGGCGGTGATCGGCGGCTTGATCGGCGTGATCATCACCATCGTGGCCAACCCGGTCCTGTTTCGCCACGGGATCCTGTATCGCTGGCATGAGGGCATGGGGACGGTCGACACGGTTTTTGCCAATAATTTCGACTTTTACATGAGCTTCGGTATCGGTCTCGGCCTTGCGATCGCCGCGATCGGCATATGGGCGGTTCTGCGGTCCTTCGGCGACAAGGGAGCCGGACAGAGAGGCAGCCTCAGGGACCTGTTCCGCATGCATCCTGAGCGTGGCGATATCAATATTTGGATTTCCATCGGGATTTATGTGTTCTCGACCCTCTCTTATGTGGGTCTGTGCGTCTGGCTCGTGCCGAACTTTCCCTGGATCTTCTTCCTCGGGTACGGTTTTATTTACACCCCCCTGGTCTCTTACATCACCGCCCGAATGGAAGGAATCGCCGGTCAATTCGTGAGCCTGCCGCTGGTGCGGGAAGCCAGCTTCATCGCCGGTGCCAGATTCTTCGGTTACCAGGGCATCGAAATCTGGTACGCGCCCATACCGATCCACAACTACGGTGAAGCCACGGTGCAATTCCGCGAAATCGAGTTGACCGGAACCAGCCTGCGCGGCATCATCAAAGCCGAAATCGTGGTATTCCCGGTGGTCATGATTGCCAGTCTCCTGTTTTCGCAGTTCATTTGGCGCCTGGCCCCCATTCCCTCCAGCAACTATCCTTATGCCCAGGAACTCTGGCATTTGCAGGCCCTGAACACCCTTCTGATGCAGACCGCCACCCTGGAGGGCAACTCACTTTTTTTTCAGGCCCTGCGGGGCAGTTACGTGATGAGCGGTTTGCTGTTCGGGCTGGTGACCTATGGTCTGCTGGCGGTGCTGGGGTTGCCGGTCCTTCTGATCTACGGCGTGGTCCGCGGACTGGGTCAGTCGACGCCGCACGGGTTTATATTGGAGGTGATCGGCGCCCTGTTGGGACGGTTCTTTTTTTTAAAGCGCTATGGCGCCATGTGGCGGCAATACGCACCTGTCCTTCTGGCCGGATTTTCATGCGGAATGGGGCTGACCGGCATGTTTGCGATGGGCTTTGCGCTGATTCTGAAAAGCCTCGGCAGCCTGCAGTACTGATCCTCCCAAGAGACACGGTTTCATTGGGAACACTTGATTGTGGTCGATCGCTTCAAATATGCCGAATCATTGAAATGGCGGCAAATCGCCTGGAACGGTGTGCGTTTCGATACCCCGATGGATTGGGAAATCGGGAAAATCGGCCACCGCTATCTGTTGCTGGAAACGCCCGGGGGTCCGGTAATGGAGGTCAAGTGGGCACCGGTGAAGGGAAAATTTTCTCTCCGCACCCAGTTCAAACACCTGGCCGCCGCGCAGGGGCGGCAGCTGCGCAGGGGTTTGCGGGAAGAGAAGCTGCCGGCAGAATGGGCCCGGGTCATCGACGGCTACGACAGTCTCGGATTTGCCTGGCAGACCGACAGCATCTGTGGCCGAGGTGCCGTACTCTATTGTCGCGGCTGCCGGAAGGCCGTTCTGGTGCAATTCTTCGAGACGACCGGGCAGAGGCCTTTCACGCAAGCCGGCCGGGTTTTGGCTTCTTTTGAAGATCACACCGAAGGCCGAAAAACACTCTGGTCGGTTTTCGACATTTACGCCGAAGTGCCGGCGGCCTATCATCTGAAACGGTTTCGATTCGAAGCCGGCGCATACGAACTGTCTTTCACAAACCGGCAGTCGCAGCTCACACTGCAGCGCTGGGGTCCGGCGGCCGTGCTCCTCAAGGACGGCGGCTTGGAGGGTTTCGAGCAGAGATGCCTCGGGCTGTCCGCAAAACGATCCGTGACGTTCAAAAAGCGATCGCCGCTGACCGTAGAACTGGAAGACGGGCCCCCGAGCGGTTTATTTCCTCGCTTGTACCGGCGACTTCAGCGGTACCCCTTTTATCGCTGCCTGCGGTTGTGGTACGAAGTTGATAAAAACCGCATTCTCGGCGTGCGGTATGAAGGCCGGCAGCCGATTGAAGCAGGGGTTCTGGATGGGATCTGCAAAACGTATGCGACGGTTTAAGACTAAGAATAAGGGCGGAATCCCCAGCCGTGTAGAAGCCCTCGAGTGTACCCCGGTCAAGAACGATCGGGTCGAGGAGTCCCGCTTGGAAAACGGCGAGTTGCAATTGTCCTATCCGGCGACCTCCCGTCCGTGGCTGGGCGGATTTTTCAGGCGGTTGGAACGAAAATCCAAAGGGACATACCTTAAAAAACTGCAACTGGATGCTTTGGGGACCGAGGTTTGGGAGCTTTTGGACGGCGGTAGCCGAGTTCGCGATGTAATCCGTCAGTTCGCCGCAAGACACCGTCTGCAGCAACGGGAAGCGGAACTGGCCGTGACCCGGTTTCTGCGCGAGCTTGGCAAACGGGGCCTGATCGGATTGCGCTGATTTTCACATTCGCGCTGTGGCGGCCGGGCGTCACAGCGCGAATTAATTTATTCTGAATCCAGAGGGCAGCGGCCCTAAACCTTTGCCAGGGCTTCGTCGACAGTCGAAAAAATCGGTAAGAATGTATCGAACCCCGCGATTTCAAACACTTCTTTGACGTAATCCTGCATCGCACACAAAACGATATTACCTTCCGCGCGTTTCAGATCCTTGGTGGTTTTCAAAATGATGCGCAGTCCGGCACTGGAAATATAGTCGAGGTTTTCAAAATCGATGACCATGTTCCTGGTACCGTTTTCAATGGCCCAAACCAGCTTTTTTTCCAGGGCCGGGGAGGTGTTCGAATCGAGGCGACCGTTCAGTTTAAAAATGCTGATGTCCTCTTTTTGGGTTTCGATAATTTCCATCTCACATCCTTTTACATTTCATGTGTCGGTACATTTTTATAACCTGTGCGGGCTTGTTCCTGCCGCGGGGAAAAAGGTTGCGCATCAGGGCTGCGGTATGTATTTGATCAAGGTGATGACGTTCTTTTTTCCGCGCCGTTCGTATACAATGTCATCCATGATCTTTTTCACCAGATGCAGCCCGAGCCCGCCGATCTTGCAGTCTTCGATTTGATCTTTCAGCTCCGATGTCTGTCGTGCTGCCGGATCAAAGGGGATGCCGTTGTCCTCGACGCGAATGCTGATCTTGCCGTTTTCATGGGAAAGCGCGACCGCGATATAGTGGAGGTTATTGTTTGCGAATCCGTACTTGACGATGTTGGTAAACAGTTCATCCACGGCCAGATTGATTTGAAAGACACATTTTTTAGATAGTCCGATACTTGCTCCGAACGCCTGAAGTTTCTGGCCCAGTCTTTCGAGTTCGGAGATCCGGTTTTTGAGTTTAATCGATACGTTTTTCCTTGGCATCAGAATTGTCGTTCAAGTCCTTGTACTCATGTCAGCCGATCCGGGTCGGTATAGCACAGCATGCCGAATATTTTTATCACGTTCGCGAAAATCACACAAGGCTGACACCGATCTCTTTGAAACAATCGCTGCATTCCACTGGGCGATGGGCGACAAACCGCCTTTCCCAATTGTATATATTCTCAACAATAACCCTGATCAACTTCGGCATCAAGTCTGGAAACTGTTCCAGGGCCTTGGTGAATTTCTCGCGGGTAATGGTCAGGCAGATCATATCGGTCCTGGCCCTGAGAGAAAACAGGCGGCTCATGGTACTCATGAGGGCCAGACGTCCGAGAAATTCACCTTCTTTACAGTCCCGGATAACGTGTTCCTGACCATCGTCAACATGGAGGAGGCGTGCACTGCCCGAAATGATGTAGTACGCCTGCTGATCCTCCTCGTCCTGTCGAAACAAGAAATCACCGCTCTTAAATTTTTCGCGGATGCAAAGGTAGGCAAATACCTTCGTTGCCTCCAGCGGCAGTCCTGAAAAAAAGTCGATCTGCCTGAGAATGTTCAAATTTTCCTGGTACTCGCTGGCGGCTCCGTCTTCATTTCTTTCCGTATTCGAGTTCATACAAGAGACCTTTCTTGGCAATGAGCTCGGCATAGGTCCCGGTTTCAAGGATTTTGCCGGCCTTCATCACTGCCACTTTATCGAAGTTCTTAATGATGTCGAGTCGGTGAACCACCGAAATCAACGTGCTTTTACCCTTCCAGCGGTTTTCCAGCAAATTCTGGATACGTGCCTGTGACTTGTTGTCCAGTGCCGAGGTGGCTTCATCCAGAATCAGTACCGGCGGCTTCTTCAGTAGGGCCCGGGCAATCGAGAGCTTCTGTCGCTGACCACCCGAGAGCCGGTCCCCCTTGCTGCCGACCTCGAACTGCATCCCGATTTCGATAATGGCTTCGAGAAAATCTTCTTCGATCAGCAGGTGGACGATGCTTTGGTTGATTTTTTCCTGGGCGAACGGGTTGAAGATATTTATCTTCCCGAAAAAGATGTTGTTCAGAATCGTTTGTGAGTAGATGTACTGCGACATCTGAAAGAAAGTGAAGGCATTTGGGTCATCCGCGCTAATTTTTTCTCTGAAAAGGTGTCGCCCCTCGAGGATCAGGGCTTCCAGAACCTCCGGAAGTGCCACCGTTTTGTGAATCCCGGGTGTGAAGCGCAGTGCCAGCTCGAGGAGCTTGGTACGGTCCGCGTCCTCGAGTTGCCCGAGTTTGGCTTTTTTGGAGCGTTCGACGATTTTCCGAAAGTCGTTCAACTCCTCCGGAGCGATCGGACTTTGTTCGAAAAACAACTTGTCCGGCGGCATGTTGACCAGGATGTCGACCATCTGCTCGGCCAGTCGAGTGCCGAGGCGCAGCAGCGGCCGCGTGAGTTGGGCTTCCTCCAGGAAGCGGAGGAAATAAGTGTTTTGCGGCAAATTGATGGGGTTGAACTCATCGCGGTTGGCCGCACCGAACGTCAGGTTCTCCGCGACGCTGGAAAAATAAAGATACCGGTTCTCGTCGAAGAATTCGACATATTCCGCCAGCTTTTTACCGAAGTTGTGCTGGAAGCTTTCCCTGGCGCGTAACACTCTGGCCGTCAATTCCTGATCCTGGTCGATTGATAGGACGGTATTGAGGCCGAAGCGCAGGACATCGACGAAAATTCCGGTTTGCTGCAAAACCGCGATGATGTCGTCGAGGGTCGGCATCCGGTCGCTGCCGCCGCTTTGACCGCTATCGGTATTGGCCAGGCAGCCGTAAAGCAGATTTTCCTGGATGGTGCCGGAAAATATAAAGGGGCTCTGGGAAACAAGACCGACATTGCGGGTCATGTCCTTTTTCGACAACTCCTCCACCTCTTTGCCGTCCATCAGAACATGCCCGCCGGTATAGCGGTAGAGCTGGCCGATGCACTGGGCCAGCGTACTCTTGCCGCTGCCCGAAAATCCAACCAAAGCCAGGTTTTGGCCCTGTCCTAAGGAAAATGAAATGTCGTCGAGCAGGTGAATGCCGTCTTCGGTGACAAACGAGAGGTTTTGCACGTCGAGGTCGCCCCGAAATACATACGGTTCGCGGTCGGGCGGCTCGATGAGGTGGTCCGGTTCCAGATCGAAGTACGCCATGGTGCGCTTGTACTGGACGCTGGCGTCCTGCTGCACCTGATACATCTCGACCAATTCTTTCCAGGGCGTATAGAGCTTCTCCTGAGCCGAAAGAAATGCGACCAGGGACCCCAGCTCCAGCTGTCCTTTCATTGCCAGGAAACCGCCGAGCAGAAATATGAGAAAGGGGCTCAGATTCGTGAAGAAGTTATTCAGGACCTTTATGGTTTGGGAATAGAGAGTCCAGAGGATTCGAATCCGCATCAGCTTGTCGACCAAAAAATCGAATTTGTTGTTTTCGATCCAGTAGGCGCCGTTACCGTGAATCTCGTGTATCCCGGTGACGGCCTCGGCGATTTTACCTGCCATCAGACGAGATGTGTCCACACGGCGTTTGTTCTGTCGGTTGACACGCTTTTGCAAAATGGGCAAGAGAACGACAACCACGGGGTAGATGCTGAGAGACACGAGCGCCAGTAGAGGGTTGAGCCATAAAAGGTACGCGGCAAAAGCCAGCAGCGTGAGGATGTTGGTTACCGGTACGGAAATGGCCATCCCGACGAAATTGCCGGCAAGAGGCAGCTCAGTCGCCAGGGCTGAAACCACCAGACCGGGTTGCGTTTTGCGAAAGAAGCTGAGCGGTAGTGTCAGGATATGGTGATAGAGGTCCTTGCGCATTTCGGCCAGGGCCCGTTGGGCAATCAATGTCTGGATATAGTTGATCAGAAATTTCAAAGCTCCCTGAGCGATCACGGCAACCAGATAGACGCCACAGTAAATCAATAACAGATCGATCTTCCTCAAAAAGATCGCTTCATTGACAATCCGTTTCTGCATTTCAAGAGGGACAACTCGACTGAAGACGGTGAATAGAATGATGAAAATAAGCAGAAACTGCAACTTCGGATTTGTGGTTAAGACCCAAGACCAGAGGGTCCGTTTGACCACTGGCGGTTGCTCGGTTTTCATGGGTAACAATCCCACCCTTTGTCGGTTGAATCGGTTTTTAGATACGCTTGACTTTTGTCTGAGAAATTAGGGAGAAGCCGATTGTCGTTCCGGAACAGGTTTCGCCAAAACGTCCCGCTGGAAGGCAGCACCCGCGATCATCGTTCCCCTGACCTGTTTTCGGACTTATGATCTCAACAGATGAAGAAGGGAGATTTTCAGCCTGCGTCGGGCGGTCCGAGAGTTGATTTAAGCACCGAATAACAGAACAACTTAATCATTATACAGGTCGAATCAAATTGACAAGTCAAAACCGGTTGTGAAATTACTACGGAATCAAACCGCCCGGGGTTCCAGAACAGCGAGGAAGGCGTTTTCAGCGTCTGACATAACGGCATCTGGAAACGGTTTTTTCCCGCAGCGGTAAAGGGTTGCCGCTGGGCATTTTCCGAGAGACGGATTTTGAAATTCGTCAGCAAGACCTGCGGCCCGGTCAAATTGTCATCTTCACCACCGACGGCATTCGTGAAACCTTTGACCAGAAGGGTCGGATGTTCGGTGACAGCCGGCTCAAAGCATTGATTCATGAGCATGCGCGTCAGTCGGCCCAGGCGATCGCAATGGCGGTGATCGATGCCGCTGTTGCCTTTCGCCGGCCGCTGAAACAAGAAGACGATATTACCCTGGTGGTGATCAAGGTCAAAGAGCGGTCGGGCGAACAGATCGACGCCACAGTAAATCGACAATAGATAGTGTTCGTGTTTCAACGCTTTGACAAAGTTAAATCAGGGAGGTAGTTTCAATGCAATGAGTGAAACAACCGTATCACAATCTCTCGCTCCGACCGCAAGTAAGCCGCCCGAGAATGTTCAAATCCAAACGGTCTCGGGATGCAATGGCGGATGTATTTTTTGCCCGAATGGAAAAACGCGGCGCAAGATACCCTTTGGACGTCGCATGGATGAAAAACTTTTTCGTTCCGTGGCGGATCAATGCCTCGAGCTTGGCGTTCGGCGCTACACCCTCTACTTGATGAACGAACCCCTGCTGGACCGTCATCTTCCCGAGCGGGTTGCCCATATCAGTGGTCGCATCAAAAAACCCCAGTATACCAAGATAACCACGCACGGCGGGCTGCTGACAGAGGACATGGCGCGAAGGCTGCTCGATGCGGGGCTCGACAAGTTGAAAATATCGGTTCAGAGTATCAATCCCCAAACTTACCGGCACATCATGAATCTTCCATTGGAAAGAACGCTCAAGAACATAGACAGGTTCCTGGACCTCAAGGAGAAGGGGGGCTACAGGAGGCCCCGCCTTGAAATCATCACGGTCGATTCCGTCCAAACCCATGCTGAGCTTCCCGATATCCGTCGATATTGGCAAAAGCGTGACATCAAACTGCATATCGAACCGGTGGAAAACAGGATTGACCACACGGAGATTCGCCAGTCAGCGGTCGGTGCCGGCAGGCTTGTGCCCTTTTCCTGGTGCCGGCGGCTGATGGAGCAAATCTTTGTTCTTTATGATGGGCGAATGATCCTATGCTGCTCGGACTGGGAACAGCAAGGTTTTATGGGGGATCTGACGCGGGAGCGTATTGCCGATATATGGCAAGGCGCCCGTTATGCTGAATATCGCCGCCGGTTTGCCGCCGGCAATATCGAGGGAATGATCTGTTCCGGTTGTCGCAAGCAGGCGCCAATCGAGTATCCGGAATAAGTAAACCGGCCGTTGCGTGATGGTCATAGCAGTTTCGCAACCACAAGGGTGACATCGTCTTCCTGCGGCGCCGAACCTCTGAAGTTTTCCAGTTCCTCTAAGATAACCGTCTGAATCGAACCGGCGGTTTCCATGTGATGCCGACGGACAATTTCCTGCAACCGCTCCCGGCCGAACATGCGGTCCTCTTTGTTTCGGGATTCATGGACACCGTCAGTAGCGATGACTACGACGCTTCCGGGGACCCATTGATGGCGGCTGTAGGCCTGAAAGCGGTAATCGCCGTCGGCGCCCAGCACGATGCCTTCGCCGGAAAGCTGCTGAAATTCGTTCGCTCCCGGTTCATAGAGCAGCGCCGGCTCATGTCCAGCCCTCACCCAGCGAAGCGATTTTTGCTGCGGATCGATTTCCAGCAGGAACAGGGACACAAAGCGACCCGTCTGCAAACCATCCCGAACGAGATGACGGTTGATGTCGTCGATCAGGCCCGCAGGACCATCGACATTTTGGGTACCGTAAAGCAAAAAAGCCCTGGCGGTCGTCATATGGAGTGCAGCACTGACGCCATGGTCGGAAGCGTCCGCCACGACGATGCCTAACCGGCCGTTCGGAAAGGTGAGATAATCATAATAGTCTCCACCGGTTTCATCGCAGTAAATGCTGATGCCGGAGATGTCCAGGCCGGGAATTTTGGGGGCGTGGGTCGGCAGGAGATTGCGCTGGACTTCCTCGGCCAGCTTAAGCGCCGAAATCAAACGGATTCGGTGCCGAAGTCCTTGAATCATTAAATTTGTGTGGGCGGCGATCAGTCCGAATTCATCATTGGTGGCAACCGGAACGAGGTTGGACAGGTCCCCGCGACTGACCCGTTCGAGAACGCTGGTTTCGTTTTGAAACAATATTTTTAAATTTTTTGAATATGAATAAATAAGATTGATGACCATGGTCAGCAGAATGGCCATGATGAAGAATATTTCATAGGATACGGAAAGTTGAGCGTCGATCAGGGCCGATTCGGACTGCTCGATCTTGGAAAGCCAGACAATGTCGCGTGAAATGACCAGAACAATAACCACGGTCACGAACAGAGCGGTGGAAACGGCCACCAAAAAGAATTTGCGCGTGACCGGAAAAAGACGGTCGCCCAGCTGCAGGCTGTGCCGGCTGTCGAGGGCCATCAGGATATTGCGCCTTTCCCGATCCAGCGCCATATCTATGGCAATGAAGAAACCGACCACGACGCAGCCGAAAAGGAGGCTAATTGCACTGGCGGCCGGAAAATCATACCATATCGTGTTGACGGTCGCACCGATAATTCCGGCCAGAAGGCAGAGAGACAAGTCCAGGACGATTTGACGTTTCGGTTGGTCAGTGACCGGCGCTTGCCCGACAACAATCCGTTCCAAAGGTCGTCTGATCACGGCCACGGCGGTAAAAGCACCGAATATGATGGCCCCCAGGATCACGGGGGGCAGCGTCTCCATCCACGGTCAGACTTGTCCTCCGTAAATGGTCAGCATGACGACTGCTAAGGTGTAATATATGTAAATCTTCGAGCTTGGCACTTTTCCGGTGATGTCCTCTTGTTTAAGGGTTCGTATTTTTGCATTATCTCCGCATAGTCTTCGAACTGTTTGTTGTGTAATCAAACGTGTAAGTCTAATTATCACTATTTTCGGTGTCAAGCGACGGGTGAGCCTTGTGCGGGATGGGCCCGGACCATTCTGAGGGGAATGGATTTTCGTCGAAGGCCGCCTGATGATCCGGCAAGACCTGGGGAGGCTTTTGCTTTGACAACATATAGGCGATGGAATTATAAATAAAAATTTTGACCTAAGGTATTACCGGAATTCAGGTGACAAAAGGACACTATATGGATTTCTTTTTGTGTGTCATTGGTATGGTCATGATTGTCGAGGGTTTACCGTATTTTACTTTCCCTGTCAAAATGAAAACGTGGATCCTTAGGGTCGCTGAAATGCCGGATGGGAGCTTGCGCCGGGTGGGGCTCGTGTTGATGCTTATGGGGCTCGGATTGGTCTATATGGGAAAGCGGTGACGGAAGGCCGAGCGATGCATTCTTTGTCAGATTACGATTACAACCTTCCGCCCGAACGCATCGCCCAAAAGCCGGCAGTCCGCCGGGACGGCTCGCGGCTCCTGGTTTTAGGCCGCAGAAGCGGTGCCGTAACGCATCGCATTTTCAATGACCTCGTCGCCTACCTCGAGCGGCCCGACGTGCTGGTCGTCAACAACACGGAAGTGATTCCCGGTCGTCTGATGGGCCATAAGACCACCGGCGGTAAGGTCGAAGTCTTGATTCTCGATTACGCCGGCGGACGGACCGAAGGCGGACGGTTTGTGTGCCGGTGCCTGGTGAAGGCCGCCAAACCGCCACGGCCCGGGGGTGAGCTCTTTTTCGACGGTGGTCTTCAGGCCAGTGTGCAGGAAGGCGGCGCCGGCATTTTCACGCTCGCGTTCGACAGCGACGGTTCGTTCGAGGACCACCTCTACCGGATCGGGCAGGTGCCCTTGCCGCCGTATATCCGGCGAGACGACGGATATCCGCTGCCGGACGACCGGGGACATTACCAGACGGTCTATGCCGAACAAAAAGGAGCTGTGGCCGCGCCAACGGCCGGCCTTCATTTTTCACGGGAACTGCTGGCGGACATACGTGCACACGGCGTCGACATCGTCACCATTACCCTGCATGTCGGTTACGGCACATTTATGCCCGTCAGGGTGGACGACATTCGCCAGCACCGCATGCACGCCGAAAGGTATCAGGTATCGGCCGAAGCGGCCGATCGCATCAATCGTGCCAGAGCGGAGGGCGGCCGCGTCATAGCAGTGGGAACTACTTGTGTGCGCACCCTCGAGTTCAGTGCCGACGACCGTGGCCGGATGGCAGCCTGCAGCGGTACATGTGATCTGTTCATTTACCCGGGTTACCGGTACAAGGCGATCGATGGCCTGGTGACGAACTTCCATCTGCCGAAGTCGACCCTGCTCATGCTGGTCGCAGCCTTTGCCGGAAGGGATAAAATCCTCAAGGCTTACGGGGAGGCGATCAAAGAAAAATACCGGTTTTTCAGCTATGGGGATGCGATGCTGATCATATAAGGATAAAACCTAAAACCAATATATTATTATGTTCGATTTTAGTATCACATCCCGATGCCAGGAAACCCGCGCACGGACCGGTGTCATCGACACCGCTCACGGTACCGTCCGGACACCGGTTTTCATGCCGGTCGGCACGCTGGGGACCGTCAAGGCGCTTTCCCCGGAAGAGCTTGTGCAGTGCGGTGCACAGATCATACTGGGTAATACCTACCATCTGTACCTGAGGCCCGGGTGTGAGGTCATAGAGCACTTTTCAGGACTCCACCGGTTTATGAATTGGGACGGTCCGATCCTGACCGACAGCGGCGGGTTCCAGGTTTTTTCCCTGGCGCAGCTGTCCAAAGTCAGTGAGGAGGGGGCGGCCTTTCAGTCGCACATAGACGGATCATCGCATCTGCTCAGTCCCGAAAAAACGGTTGCGATCCAGGTGTGCCTCGACGCGGACATCATCATGTGCCTCGACCAATGCATAGCCTACCCGGCCGAGCGTGAAACCGCACGCGAGGCGCTCGAATTGACCGCCCGCTGGGCCGGGCGATGCAAAAAAGAATGGCAGTCACGGACTGACGGTCACCAAGCGCTGTTTGGAATAGTCCAGGGCGGCATGTTCAGGGAGCTGAGGGCACGGTCTGCCGAACTGACGGCCGAAATCGGATTCGACGGTTACGCCGTCGGTGGACTCAGTGTCGGCGAGCCCAAGTCCCAGATGCTGGAAATAGCCGATCAGACGCTGCCCCTGTTGCCGGTATCTCAGCCGAAATACGTTATGGGGGTCGGCACGCCGGAAGACCTGGTGGAGTTGGTGGCATTGGGGACCGACATGTTCGACTGCGTACTGCCGACCCGCAATGCGCGCAACGGCCAGATGTTTACGGCCGGTGGGACCCTGAACATCACAAATGCCCGCTACCGAACCGATACGGAACCCCCCGACCCATCCTGCACCTGCTACACCTGCCGTCACTACTCGCGGGCCTACCTGCGCCACCTGTATATGTCCCGAGAACTTCTGGCTTATCGCTTGAACACGATTCACAATATTCATTATTTTGTCCGTCTGGCAGAGGACATGCGAGGGGCAATTGCCGAACAGCGCTTTACGGATTTTCGAAAGGCGTTTTATCGCCGGCGGACCAGTCGAAAATGATAGCCGCAGAAACCGGCAAATTCGATGAGGCGGCTTGACATCTGGAAGTTCGTCGGGTCCACAGACATTGCCAGTTGGCAAATTCAAATTTTGTATTTATTTTGTGCATCTAATACGATAAGGCTTTGAGCAAGCCATATTCGATTGGGTGGTCCCATTGGACCACCCAATACAAGGAGGATGACATGAAAGAACAAGTTGAAGCGGCACTTAAGAAGATTAGACCAATGCTCCAGAGAGACGGTGGCAACGTGGAACTGATCGATGTCGAGGATGGCATTGTAAAGGTCCGCCTGCAGGGAGCCTGCGCCGGCTGCCCCATGTCCCAGATGACGATTAAAAACGGTATTGAGAGATTATTGAAACAGGAAATTCCTGAGGTCAAATCGGTTGTATCCGTTTGATGACGTCCGTCATATCGATGGACTAAACCATCCGATGCACCGTATTTCCGACCTCTCTCCGGAATGTTTTCAAGGCCAGACTCGCTGAGATGGGGAGGCTGTATCGGGCTGGATGCGACACCTTTTCACGATAACCTCTAATGCTGAGGCATTTTCTCAAGACGGCAGGGACTGACAATGACCATTGCAGAGGAAATCAAGACCATGATGGCCGGGTCTTCGTGGATCCGGAAGATGTTCGAAGAAGGTGCCAAACTGAAAGCCCAACATGGGCCCGAAAATGTGTATGACTTCAGTCTCGGCAATCCGAACCTGGATCCGCCCGATGTTTTTAATAAAGCCCTTGAGACCGTGATAGCGGAAACGGGACCCATGGGGCACGGTTACATGCCGAATACCGGTTATCCCCACGTCAGGCGAGCGGTCGCCGACTACCTGTCGCATGAGCACGGGGTGAATTTCACCGAAAACGAGGTCATCATGACCTGTGGCGCCGCCGGGGCGCTCAACATGATCTTGAAAGCGATTCTCGATGCGGGTGACGAGGTGATAACCCCTTCCCCCTACTTTGTCGAATACAAGTTCTACGCCGCCAATCACGGCGGCACGTTGAAAACCGTACCGACCCGACCGGATTTTACATTAGACATCGACGCCTTGTCGGCTGCCGTCACGGAGAGAACCAAGGCGATCCTGATCAATTCTCCGAACAATCCCACCGGTCAGATCTATTCGGAAGAAAGCCTGCTGGCTCTCGGACGACTTCTGACGCAAAAGTGCCAGGCGTTCGACCGCAACATATACCTGATTTCCGACGAACCCTATCGCAAGGTCGTTTATGACGGAGTTCGGGTTCCGAGCATCTTTGCCTGTTACCGCGAGAGCATCCTGGCCACTTCCTACTCCAAAGACCTGTCGATTCCCGGGGAGCGGATCGGGTATGCCGCCGTGCACCCGCAGGCTTCCTATCGACAGGATTTGATTGGCGGTATGGCACTGACCAACCGCATTCTGGGTTTTGTCAATGCCCCGGCGCTGATGCAGCGGGCGGTGGCTCTTGTACAGGGCGCCACTGTCGATATTTCGGCTTACGCACGCAAACGCTCTCTGCTCTGCGATGGTTTGGCAGACTGCGGCTATACCTTTGTGCGGCCGCCGGGGGCGTTTTACCTTTTCCCTCAAGCCCCGATCCCGGATGATGTGGCCTTTGTCAAAGCATTGCAGGAGGAATTGATCCTGGCGGTACCGGGCAGCGGATTCGGTGGTCCCGGGCACTTCAGGCTTTCTTACTGCGTTGATGATGACACCATCGTCAACGCTATCCCCGGCTTTGGAAAAGCGATGAAAAAATTTCGCTGATCCGGAAGTGAAAGATATTTGATCCACCTTCTTCGCGATACGTCTAAAAGGAGCGTTTTATGAAAATTCTAAAGATCGACCACCTGGGTATTGCCGTCAACAGCATTGATGAAGGGAAAAATTTCTGGTCGGAAGTCCTCGGTCTGGCATTTGAGGGCACCGAAACCGTCGCCGAGCAAAAGGTGACCACCGCCTTTTTTCCGGTCGGTGAGAGCGAAGTCGAGCTGCTCGAGTCGACCGCACCGGATGGTCCGATTGCCAAGTACATGGAGAAAAAGGGAGCGGGCATCCAGCATATCGCTTTTCGGGTTGCCGACATCGAAGCGGCGCTTGCGGAGCTAAAGGAAAAGGGCGTCCGGCTGATCGATGAGAAGCCGCGCATGGGTGCCGGTGGCGCCAAGATCGCCTTTTTACATCCCAAGGCGACCGGCGGGGTTCTGGTCGAGCTGTGTGAACGCTGAGCCGCTCGCTGCCGAAAAGACTGCACCCGAGTTCCGCCTGTTGACCAGTGCTCTCGTTTCTGTGACCGAAAACCAAGCCAAAATCCGGCGCAATCTTGAACTATTTTTTCTGGCTGCGACCCTGAGGGTGTCATTTTTCAAAACCGATCAGCAGACCCTCTTTTTTTACGACATCATGACGTCGCCTTAGCGAGGTAAATCATATGACAGATAACCGGAACGCCTTTGCGGACTCTGAAAATCTACTGAGTGCCTGGATTAAAACAGCATCGGATTTCTGGGGATCGATGCTGCAGTCGTGGCCACAGACGGAAACGGACCTCGCGGGGTCTGCATCGTCGGAAACCGATAACAAAGAAAAAAGTCGATCCCGAGAATCGTTCGAAACGGTTTTAAA
>JBDNAO010000205.1:0-3501 GCA_039768375.1 Desulfobacterales bacterium
CAAGCATTCCCTTGCCGTCATTTCCTCCATGTCAGTCGTGTCCCAGCACTTGAGCAGCCGGCACTCCAACGGGCGCTTGGTGTATATCCGGCAGCTGCAATCCCGCTCGTTAAAAAATGTGCACGTCCATGTATTTGCACTGCCCTTTAACTTTATCAGTTCGGTGCTCACTGGCCGGACCACTCCGCGAATGGGGTCCTTGACCCGCTCCCCTTTCCGGATGGTAAACAGCTGCCGCAGCGGAATCGTCCCGCTTTCGATCAGAGGGCGGTCGGCGATATGAAAAGCGGGACCGCCCTTGCGGCAGCAGGTGCCGCAGCGCCGGCAGGAATGGGTATCGGCCGAATCAAATCTGTTGCTGTGGGAATTCATTTTCCTGACCACCCGGGTCGTTTCGGTGAATTTTGACGCGAAAGGGTTCATCAGCAGTGAAAGCGCCCACTGTCTGGATACAGCAGGATGCATTGAACAAGAACGGCATTGACGTGATGACACTTTTCAGAAAACTGGACGAGAGAGCCGTTTGACGACGTCAAACGGCTCTCTCGATTTTCATACAGATTCAGCGGCGTTCTTGTGCTAAGCACTCGCCTCTTCCTGGCAGACAACCGTCGGGTCGGCCAGCTGCTTGAGCGCCTGATACCGGTCCTGCACTTCTTTTGTCAATAGGGCCTGAAGCCTTTCGGCCTCGTCCGGGAACACCCGTTTCAGGGACGCGTACCGGACTTCGCCCGTCAGGAAGGCGTCGAGGCTGCCGTCGGGTTCCTTGGAGTCGAGGGTGAAGGGATTCTTGCCCTCGGCCCTGAGCAGCGGATTGTAGCGGTACAGCGGCCAATACCCGGACTGCACGGCCAGTTTTTCCTCGTCCTGGCTGTGTCCCATACCGCGCATGATCCCATGGTTGATGCAGGGCGAATACGCCAAAATGAGCGACGGCCCGTTGTAGGCTTCGGCTTCGGCCAGCGCTTTGACCATTTGCTGCTTGTTGGCACCCATGGCCACCGAGGCTACGTACACGTATCCGTAGCTCATCATCATCGCCCCCAGGTCCTTCTTGGTGGTTTTCTTGCCGGAAGCGGCAAATTTGGCCACCGAACCGGTGGGCGTGGCCTTTGAAGACTGGCCGCCGGTATTGGAGTAAACCTCCGTGTCGTAGACCATCATGTTGATGTTTTCACCCGAGGCCATGACGTGGTCGATGCCGCCGAAGGCAATATCGTAGGCCGCGCCGTCACCGGCAAAAATCCAGAAGGATTTCTTGGTGAAGAGCGTCGACATGCCGTTGATTTCAGTCAGCAGCGCATTGTCAGAGTGTTTGGGCAGCAATTCTTTGAGTTGGTCCCCATATTTGCGGGAGCCTTCCGGATCGTTCATCTGATCCAGCCATCCCTGGAGCGCCTCTTTTACCCCGGCCGGAATCTCGCTTGCGATAGCCTGACGCGCGAGATCGGCCAGCTTGCCGCGTTGATGGAAAACGCCCAGAAACATACCGTAGGTGAATTCGGCCGGGTCTTCGAACAGGGAGTTGCCCCAGGTCGGCCCGTGGCCGTCCTTGTTGACGCAATACGGAATGGCGGGGGCCGAACCGCCCCATATGGAGGTACAGCCGGTGGCGTTGCCGATAATCATCCGCTCACCGTACATCTGGGTCAGCAGCTTGGCATAAGGCGTCTCGCCGCATCCGGCACAGGCACCCGAGAACTCCAGCAACGGTTGACAAAACTGGCTGCCCTTGATGCTCTTGCGGTTCAGCAGATCGTCGCGCAGCGGCAGCGCCACCGCATATTCCCATAACGGGACCTGCAGCGGCACCTGCGTGTCGAGCGGCTTCATGACCAGGGCCTTCTTCTTGGCCGGGCAGATGTCGACGCAGTTGCCACAGCCGTAGCAGTCGAGGGTGTCGACCTGGATACGGAAGTAATAGTCGTCTTTCAACTCCTTGCCCAGGGCCTTCCTCGCCTCGAATCCCTGCGGCGCATCGGCCAGTTCCTTCTCGTTGACCAGGAAAGGCCGGATGGCGGCATGCGGACAGACCATGGCGCACTGGTTGCACTGAATGCAGTTATCCATGATCCACTGCGGCACGTTGATGGCCACCCCCCGTTTTTCGTACTTGGAGGTGTCCACCGGAAAAATGCCGTCCGGTCTGAAGGCACTGACCGGCAGCTTGTCGCCCTGCTGCAGCAGGATCGGGCGCATGACGTATTTGACGAAGTCGGGCTCGTCCTTGGCCGTTCCGGGGTGGTCGGCGGCTTCGGCCCAGGCGGCGGGGTAGTCGATTTCGATCAGATTGTCCAGGGTTTTATCGACCGCTTCGTGGTTCATCTGAACGATCTTTTCGCTTTTACGGCCGAACAATTTTTTGATTTCCTTCTTGAGCAACTCGATGGCCTCGTCGACCGGGAGAACCCTGGCCAGTTTGAAAAAGGCCGTTTGCATGATCATGTTGATCCGACCGCCGAGCCCCACTTCCTGTGCGATTTTGACGGCATCGATGTTGTAGAATTTGAGCTTCTTGGCAGCGATGGTTCGACGCACGTGGGCCGGCAGCTTTTCTTCCATGTCGGCCAATGACCAGCCGGAGTTGAGCACGAAGGTGCCGCCTTCTTTGACGCCTTCCAAAACATCGTAGATGTCGACGTAGTTGTCCTTGTGGCAGGCGATGTAGTCGGCCGAATCGATCAGATAGGTCGATTGAATCGGGGTCTTGCCGAAGCGCAGGTGCGAAATGGTGATGCCGCCGGATTTCTTGGAGTCGTAGGCGAAATAGGCCTGGGCATACATGTCGGTGTTGTCACCGATGATCTTGATGGCGCTCTTGTTGGCGCCGACCGTTCCGTCGGCCCCCAGACCCCAGAACTTGCACTGCACGGTCCCGGACGGCGCCACATCGAAGCCGGGCTGGACCTCCAGCGAGGTGTGGGTCACATCGTCGACGATCCCGACCGTAAAGTGATTTTTCGGTTCGGCCGCCGCCATGTTGTCGAAGATCGCCTTGACCATGCTCGGGTTGAATTCTTTGGAGCCGAGTCCATAGCGGCCGCCCAGGATCTTGGGAGTTTGGCTGCGTTCCATGTAGGCCGTACAAATATCGGTGTAAAGCGGATCGCCTAACGCACCCGGTTCCTTGGTGCGATCGAGGACCGTTATTTTCTTGACACCGGCAGGCATCACGGCAAACAGGTGCTCGGCCGAGAAGGGCCGGTAGAGTCGCACTTTCACCAGCCCGATTTTTTGTCCTTGCTTGACGAGATAGTTGACGACCTCCTCGATCGTCTCGCAGGAGGATCCCATCGACACGACGACCTGCTCGGCGGCCGGATCGCCGATGTAGTCGAAGAGTTTGTATTGTCGGCCGGTCAGTTCACCGACTTTTTTCATGTGATCCGCGACGATGCCGGCAAGCTTGAGATAGTAGGAATTGGCGGCTTCTCTGCCCTGGAAATAGATGTCCGGATTCTGGGCGGTGCCTCTCAGCTCAGGTCTTTCCGGATTGGTGCC
>JBDNAO010000206.1:0-11665 GCA_039768375.1 Desulfobacterales bacterium
GGAGTCGTTAAACACAAACTGGAAGAATTCGACGTTGCGGCGCCAAGCGGTCTGCACGAAATTCATCCGGGCGAGCAGCTGAAACTGGGGCCCTTCGTGCTCGAATTTATCCAAGTCGGTCACAGCGTGGTGGATGGTGTCGGCATCGCCATCCGGACGCCGTACGGCTTGATCGTGCATACCGGGGATTTTAAAATCAGCCACAGCATCGGGAACGGTCTGGCGACGGATGTCGGCCGGTTCGCCCAGTGTGGTGAAAAAGGTGTGCTGGCTCTTCTATCCGATTCGACCAACATCGAAAAAGAAGGCTATACCATATCGGCGCGCGCCATCAGCGAAAAATTGGCCCGGATCGTCGATGAGAGCAGGGGCCGCATCATTATTGCCCTTTTCGCTTCCAACATCAACCGTATCCAACAGATCGTCAACATTGCCGTCGAACGCGGTAAAAAAATCGTTTTCAACGGCCGCAGCATCGAGATCGCCGTCAACATCGCTCGAAATCTGGGGTATATTCAGATTCCGGGTGGTGTGGAAATCGATACCGATGATATCGGTCGTTACCCCGATGACGAGGTGATCATCATCACCACCGGCAGCCAGGGGGAGCCCATGTCCGCCCTGGCCCGTATGGCGGCCGGCAACCACAAACAGCTCAAAACCAAAAAAGAAGACACCATCATTCTTTCTTCCAAATTCATTCCCGGCAACGAAAAGGCGATCGGCCACATCATCAACAAGCTTTATAAGAGAGGCGCCAACGTCATTTACGAAAAGATTTCCGAGATCCACGTGTCAGGTCACGCCTTCCAGGAAGAGCTCAAACTGATGATCAACCTGACGCGGCCGAAATATTTCATACCGATACACGGTGAATACCGTCACCTGTATCTGCACTCGCGCCTGGCTCAGCAGATGGGGATCCCGTCCGAAAGAGTGCTGCTGGCCGAGAACGGTCAGATTATCGAGTTCGACGCCACCGGCGGCCGAGTGAAAGAGTCGGTGCTGACCGGGCGGGTGTTGATCGACGGCAAGGGCGTCGGCGATGTCGGCCGCAGCGTTTTGAAAGAGAGGCGGCTGCTCTCGGAAGAAGGCCTGGTCGTTGTCAACCTGGCTTTCGATGAGGAAACGGGCACTGTTGTCTACGGTCCGGAAATTGTTTCGCGCGGATTTGTGTTCGAAACCGAAACCGGACATCTCGTGGAAGATGCACAGTGCGTGATTCTGGAAATCATCGAAGACGTGGGGCCGGAGGTTCCCGAGCGCATCAAGGTCATCCGCTCGCGGTTGCAGTCGGCCCTGCGACAGTACTTCTACTTTACCATCGGCCGCCGGCCGGTGATCCTGCCTTTTGTGATGGTAATTTGAATCGGTTGAGCCCGTTAAGCCGGTTTAGTCGGTTAGGCCCGTTTGAGTCGGCTCTCCGGCAAACGGGCTCAACGGACCAAACGGGCTCAGGCTATACGGACCAAACGGGCTCAACCGGCTCAACGGACTAACGGACCTATTCGATCTATGCGCAAAGAAATCATCGGCATTCTGTTATTTTTCCTGCTGGTTTTCACTCTGGTGAGTCTGTTGTCTTTCAGCCCTCTGGACCCATCGCTGTTCAATGCCGGCGGGGCCAAAAAGATCCACAACCTCTTCGGCGTGTTCGGTGCTCATCTGGCAGCATTTCTTATCGGTGTTTTCGGGCTCGGGTCCTTCTGGATTCCGCTTCTTCTGCTTCTGATCAGCATCCATATTCTCGGCGGTCATCCGCGCGAGAGGGTTCTCAGCACGGTAGTCGGCGGTTTGATGCTGGTATTGACGACCGGCGCGCTGCTGTCATTGCGGCAGCACAACTACGAGCTGTTCGGCAACAGTTTTTCTGCCGGCGGACTGGCCGGAATCCCTTTGAAGTCCTTTCTCGTCCGGTATTCCAATCGAACCGGGGCCGTCATCATTCTGGGACTCATCTGGCTGATCGGTTTCATCCTGTCGACCGGATTTTCCGTGCTGGCATTTTTCGCACGTTGTCGGGGCACCGCGACCGCGGTGGTCGATACCCTGAAGACATTTTATCTGAAGCACAAAGAGAGGCGGCAAAAGGCGAAAAAACGCCGGAAGGCCGTTCGGCAGCAGGCAGAAAAGAAAGAAGAGCCGATAAAGATCATCAGCGAACCGAAGGTGCCGGTCAAAACAGTGCCGAAGCCCAAGCAGGAAGTGTTCGAATTCATGCGGCCGCGGGCCGGTTTTCAGCTCCCTTCGGCCAACTTTCTGGAGGAGCCCGAAAAACGGCTGGTCTCAGCCGATGACGAAAACCTGAGGATGCAGTCGAAATTGCTGGAGAAGAAACTCGAGGACTTCGGGGTCCGGGGCAATGTGGTGGCGGTGTCCCCCGGTCCGGTAATCACCACCTTCGAGTATGCACCGGCCTCGGGTATCAAGATCAACAAGATTGTCACCCTCGCGGATGACTTGGCCCTGGCGCTGCGGGCGGCCAGTATCCGGATCGTGGCCCCGATCCCGGGCAAGGCCGTGATCGGGATCGAGGTTCCCAACGCCGTGCGCGAAATGGTGCGGTTCAAGGAAATCGTCGTCTCCGGCGCGTTTGAAAAATCAAAATCCAAACTGACTCTCTGCCTGGGCAAGGACATCGTCGGCAATCCCTTTGTGGCCGAGCTCGAGCGGATGCCCCACCTGCTGATCGCTGGTGCGACCGGTGCCGGTAAAAGCGTGGCCCTGAACACCATGATCTGCAGTCTGCTCTACAAGGCCGGTCCCGACGAGGTCAAGCTGATCATGGTCGATCCGAAACGGATCGAACTGTCCAACTATGACGGGATACCACACCTGATCACACCCGTTGTCACCGACGTCAAGAAAGCCACCAATGCACTTTTCTGGGCCGTGCGCGAAATGGAGAGACGCTACGAATTGTTGTCGGAGAAAAAGGCCCGCAACATCGTCCAGTACAACCGGAAGATAGAACCGGAAAAGGCCGAATCAAAAGATAGCGATGCGCCGGAGAGCCTGCCGTTCATCGTCATTATTATCGACGAACTGGCCGACCTGATGATGGTTGCCTCGCGGGATGTGGAGGTGGCGTTGACACGCCTGGCGCAGATGGCCCGTGCCGCCGGCATCCACCTCATTTTGGCGACCCAGCGGCCCTCGGTGGACGTGCTGACCGGCATCATCAAGGCCAACTTCCCGACCCGATTGTCATTTCAGGTGTCTTCCAAAACCGATTCGCGGACTATCATCGACACCAACGGGGCCGAGAATCTGCTGGGCAGCGGCGACATGCTCTTCATGCCGCCCGGCACCGCAAAACTCCAGCGCATCCACGGCGCTTACATTTCCGAAACCGAAATGGCCCGCATCACCGACTATCTCAAAGACCAGAAAAAACCGGAATACGACGAAGAGGTCACCGAGACCGTCAATCCCGAAACGGCCCAGGCCGAGAACACGGAGGCCGACGAAAAATACGACGAGGCCGTGGCCCTGGTTACCCGCACCCGCCAGGCCTCTATCTCGATGGTTCAGCGCCATCTTCGTATCGGCTACAACCGTGCGGCGCGGATCATCGAGATGATGGAGAAAGAAGGGGTCGTGGGGCCGTCCGACGGCGCCAAGCCCCGGGAAGTGCTGGTTGGAAGCTACGACAATTTGCCGTAAAGCCTTCAAACAAGGTTTGATTCAAGGCCGCTTCTCTTCTGAACGAGGTCTGTATGGTGTTGCCCGACCCTGCTTTGCTGCAGGACGTGAAAGGCTTTCTCGACGAAGAAGAAGGCCGCCGGATTTATACACTGGCCCTCGAGGTCGGCGGCCGCGGACCTTGTCTTGAAATTGGCAGCTATTGCGGCAAGTCGACCCTCTACCTCGGGGCGGCATGTCGGGAGAGCGGCAGTATACTTTTCTCTGTCGATCATCACCGCGGTTCGGAGGAACAACAGCCCGGCGAAGAATACTTCGATCCCGAACTGTGGAATCCGCGCAGTCGCAGCGTCGATACGCTGCCGGCTTTTCGCCACACGATCGCAAGGGCCGGACTCGAGGCGTTCGTCGTGCCGATGGTGTGTCCCTCGGTCGTTGCCGCCCGGGCCTGGGCCACGCCGCTCAGTCTCATTTTTATCGACGGCGGGCATGCTGAAGAGACAGTTCGGGCCGACTACCTGGTTTGGTCCAACCATTTGATCCCGGGCGGCTATCTGTTGCTACACGATGTCTTCACTGATCCTGCTGAGGGCGGACAGGCGCCTTTCGCCGCCTATCGGCAGGCGAGGGACGACGGCCGATTCGATGAGCTTCCCATGACGGAAACCCTGGGGGTCTTGAGGCGAAAAGGTCGCAGCAAGAAATAATTTCTTCAATTTTTTATAAAATAAAGAACGAGACTCTTGCCCAGCAGCGGGTTGAGCAACCTGTCGAAGAAACGGGTGATCTGCGGCTGCTGCATGATGTCCCAGGTCAAAAAACGGTGATAAAGATTGACCAGCAGGTGATCTTTTCGCTGCGGGCCGACAACGCACTTCAACCACCAGTAGGGCGTGTGCAGACTGTGGGCCCAATGAACCGCCAATAGCCGCAGGCCGGCGGCTGTCAGCAAGTCGATCAGCTCGCCTTTGCAGTAGATCCGAACGTGGCCGCCCTCCGCGAGCCGGTAAGCCTTCGAGATCGACCAGCAGATTTTTTCCGGCCAGTAGCGTGGCACGCTGACAACCAGCGGGCACCCTGGATGCAGCACCCGTGCGATTTCAGTCACTGCCTGTCGGTGGTCGCGGATGTGTTCCAGGACCTCGGAGCAGATCACCAGGTCGAAGATATTGTTTATGAACGGCAGGCGGGTGGTGTCGGTGACGCACAGGCCCCACCGGCCGTTGCCGTGTCTGCCCAGCCGATCGTGCAACATCAACCGATCCCTTGCTTCACCCAGTTCCGAAAAACTGAGATCGGCACCGACGGCAAAGACGTGTGGCTGCAGATAGGCGGCGCAGGTGTGTCGGCCGGTGCCGCAGCCGATGTCGAGAATGCGGTGGCCGGGGCGGATCGAGAGTCGGTTAAAGTCGACCGTGATCACGAATCGCCTCTCGGTATACGGCGGCGGTCATTTGGGCCGCTCTGTGCCAGTTGAACAACCTTCTGACCCGCCGGCAACCGGCCGCACCCAGGATACCGGCGGTTTCAGGATTGTCCAGAACCGAGGCGAGGGCTTTGACCAGGGCTGGGGTGTTGCCGGGAGGGACCAGGATGCCGGCATCGCCCACTACCTCGGGCAGGGCCCCGCCGGTCGTGCTGATTACCGGCACGCCGCAGGCCATCGCCTCGGCGGCTGGAAGGCCGAATCCTTCATAGACCGAGGGAACCACCGCCACGCTGGCCTTTGCGTATTCCCTGACAAAGTCCGGTGGGTCGATCCGACCGGTGAAAGTGATCCGGCTGCCGAGGTCGAGATCTGCGATCAGCTTCGCAACGGTCCCGTTCTGTTTGAACTCACCGACAACCACCAGGTGCACCGCCCGCGATACCGTCAGCTCGGAAACAGCCCGCAGCAGGAAGGGCAGCCCCTTCAGCGGGATGTCGGCGCTGTTGGTGACGATGATTCGCCCCTTTTCACGGGCAACCTCAGGCAGAGGATGAAAATCTTCACAGCGAACCCCGTTGGGGACAACCGTGAAGCAAGCGGCAGGAATATCGAATCCACGACTGATGTCCGTCCGCGCGCGATTCGACACGGTAACTAAGTGTGAGAGGGTTCGGGCCACGCGTTTTTGCATGCCGATAAATGAAAACCAGCGCCATTGTTTCAGCTTGCGCCAACCAGAGGTGGTGCTTCGGACGGCGATGTCGCGGTCCACACTGATCGGGTGGTGGATGGTGGCGACGATCGGTGCCTTCTGCCCGATTGCCCAGACCCCGTAGGAGAGACACTGGTTGTCGTGGACGACATCGTATCGGTGCAGGCGCGGCATCAGAAAGCGGCAGGCTCGGATGCCGAACAGGAACGGTTCCGGAAACCCCATGGTCGTGACCCCCAGCCACTCCAGGAGGTTCAAGGGATGTCGAAGCTCCTTTAAAGAAGGAGTCCGGAAGGGGTTTACGGGATCGTAGAGGTCCAGACTGGGCAGTCGGTGTACCGGTATGTCCGCATCCAGCCGCGGTTCCGGCGGTCCGGAGACGACTTCGACACGGTGCCCCAAATCCGTCAGGGCGCGGCTCAGGTTCTTGATGTAAACGCCCTGGCCGCCGCTGTGCGGATTGCTACGGTAGCTCAACAGGCAGATGGTCAACGGGCGATCGAAAAGATCCGGCAAAATGTTGGGCATGACATCCTTATTTTCGTGTTAGAGCAGTTGTGTCAGTTGAGTTCCGCCGCGGCGGGATTAAGCCTGTTGAGCCGGTTAAGTTAGGTTAGGGATGTGACCCAAATTCTATTTTCGAACTAAATGCCATAACTGGTCTCTAACAATCGTATGACGCGTCACAGGTTTGACATTTTGAATTTTGGTTATTGTGATTTGTTTGTTATTTGTTGTTTGCGATTTGGAATTTTTCACCGAAACTTAACAGTTTCCTCTTCGATCAAACTGGAGGAGGCGGCGAGAGGCGTTGCTGAACCTGGAAACGAACATTTTCGGTTAAGTTATTTTTTCGTGAACCCTTAGTCTGCAATCACCCCTCAAGCCATCAGGCTTTAAGGGAGAACGCCTTGCGGCGTCAAGTGTTTTCTGGTAACCGCGGATTGAGGGGATGGAATCGAAAAAGCGTCCGATGAAAAATGGCATCCTCGTCATTGGTGAAAAAGGATCGAATGACGGAGACTGAGATGATGGAGCCTACAGCGAGTCAATCTTACCCGGATCAGGTCACCTTAATCGAAGTGGGGCCGCGGGATGGTTTTCAGTTCGAATCCAAAATCATTCCCACGCCCCTGAAGGTCGAGATCATCAGCGGCCTGGTTGCGGCCGGTTTGAAGCAGATTCAGGCGGCCTCTTTTGTCCATCCGCAGCGTGTGCCCCAAATGGCGGATGCCGAATCCCTGCTGCGGGCGCTTCCGGTGTGGGAGAACGTCGAACTTTCCGGGTTGGTGTTGAACCGCGAGGGCCTGGAACGGGCTCGCCGTGCCAGCTTGCGGCAGGTGGAAATATCCATTTCCGCCAGTGACACCCACAGTCGCAAGAACACTGGCATGCCGCTGGATGAGGCGTTTAAGCAGGGACAGGTGATGGTGGCTCTGGCCCGACAATACGGCATGTACGTGCGGGCCGGTATCCAGTGTGCATTCGGCTGTGTGTATGACGGTGAAATCCCGCCGCAGCGGGTGGTGGACATGGCACGGGCGTTCATCGACCAAGGGGCCGCTGCGCTAGCACTGGCCGACACCACCGGTATGGCCGATCCGCTCTCCATCCGTCGTATGGTCACCGAGGTGCAACGTGTAACAGACGAAACCCCTCTGATTCTCCACCTGCACGACACGCGCGGACTCGGGCTGGTCAACCTGATGGCGGGCCTGGAGTGCGGTGTCACACGGTTTGATACCGCACTGGCCGGCATGGGGGGGTGTCCTTTCGTTGTGGGCGCCGCCGGAAACATTGCAACCGAAGACACGGTTTATCTGTTGGACAGGCTGCAGGTTAAAACCGGCATCAGCATCAGGGATGTGGCGGCTTGCTCCATCAAGCTGGAGAAGTTTTACGGCAAGAGGTTTGCCGGAAAAATGGTCCGGTTGGCCCGTTGATGCGGAATTAAAAAACAGGCGCGACATACGGGGACCAATTCTTTGCTATAGAACTTCTGAAAACTGCCGATAAAACCTTAGACACCTGGCGCGGTTCTGTGCGGTACCAATCCGCGTTTAGGTACAATTAAAAAATATCCTGCAAATTCAAAGGGCTGTATTATGGACCAGACCGGTCAAGAAACCATCTTGTTTGTTGATGACGAGGAAAGCATCCTCGATGTCGCCAGCGAGTATTTCAAACGCCGGGGGTACCAGGTGGTGACGGCCGGCAACGGCCTGGAGGCCGTCAATATCCTCGAAAACCAAAGCGTCGACTGTTGTTTTACCGATATCAACATGCCGGGAATGGACGGATTGGCGTTGGCCGAGCACATCCACAAGTCCGACAACACGCTGCCGGTCATCATCATGACCGGTTATCCATCGCTCGATAACACCATCCAGACGCTTAAAAACGGTGTCGTTGATTTTCTCGTCAAACCGGTCAACCTCAGCCAAATGGAATTGTGCGTTCGGAGAGTTTTCGGCCAGCGCCGGTTATTCGTCGAAAATCTGCTTCTCAAGAAAGAAGTCGAAAGCAAAGAGAGACTGGAGAAACTCAACCGCGAGCTGACGGTCAAGGTCGAGGAGATGCATATCCTCAACCGTATACTGAGTGATTTCTCCATCATTTCGTCCAGCAGCGAGGTTTTCAAGCGCCTGGTCGACATGGCGGTTGAAATAACCCGCTCAGACCGGGCCTGTTTTTTCATTGTCAATGATTCGGTCAGAAAACCGTTTTTCGCGGCCGAGGTTTGCGGAAAGCCGCCGAGCGGCGCAGCTGAAGCCGCAGAGAGTGGGACCGGTTACGACCGCGCTATCGGCGATCCGAACGCCCCGGTGCAGCCGGATCTATCGAAACTGATTCTCGAGGTTGCCGACGACGAGGTTCCCCTGCTGGTTTCCGACAACAACGGGACCCGCAACATTCCGCAGGATTTGCGATCGCTGATGATGGTGCCGCTCAAGATCCGACAAACCGTTTTTGGCGTGCTGATGGCCGCCCTTGAAAATGATACCGCCGCCTACACCGAAAAAGATCTGTACTATCTTTCCTTCATGGCCCAGAATGCCGCCAACGCCATCGAAAACCTTGCACTTTACGAAAACATTTACGAAAACCTCTTTGCCACGCTCTACGCTTTCGTTAATGCCATCGAGGCCAGAGATCGATACACCCAGCAGCATTCCAGCCGCGTGACCGCCTTTTCGATCGAAATCGGAAAAGCAATGGGCTGTACCCTCGAGGAGCTGGACACGTTGAAGTTTGCGGGTCACCTGCACGACATCGGAAAAATCGGCATCCGGGATGACATTCTGCTGAAGCCGGGACGGCTGACGGATGAAGAGTTTGCCAAGATCAAGGAACACCCGGTCATCGGCGCCAATATCGTCGAACAACTCGGATTCTGGGAGAGTGAGCGCCAGATCATCCGCTGCCATCACGAGCGTTACGACGGGAAAGGATATCCGGACGGTCTGTGCAAAGATGAAATCCCGATCCTGGGCCGTATTCTCTCGGTGGCCGACGTCTACGACGCCGTTTCTTCGGATCGCGCCTACCGCAAACGCATGGAAGAAAGTCAGGTTTTGGAGATCATCAAACAGGGCGCGGGCACCCAGTTCGATCCCGAGGTCGTCGACGTCTTTCTGAAACTCCACCGGGAGGGGAGGTTTAACAAGCTGATGGCATCCGGCAGCGCCACCCACCTTTTCACTCACCTGCGCAATTGATCACTCTTCAAGTCGTCACATATTATTATGTTATTTCAATTATTTATTGACAATTTGGTACTTTGTGGTATCTTTGACGGGCAATTTGATGCAGGAAAGTTTGGTCGGGGCGAGAGGATTTGAACCTCCGACCCCTTGAACCCCATTCAAGTGCGCTACCAGACTGCGCCACGCCCCGACACAAAACAAGGCTGATCAGCTAACATTTAATCGGTATCATGTCAAGTCGTGAAACACACTCTTGCGAGAGAAGGCCATGTCACACGCCTCTCGTCCCCCCGCGGTTGCGGCCGGGCGACACAATCGGGATTACGGCTCCGGCCAGTCCGTTCGACCGCGAACAGTTTTACCTGGGGGTCGGTCTGCTCGAAACCGCCGGATTCAAGGTCCTGGTGCCCAAAAATCTCTTTCTAAAAAACGGTTATCTGGCCGGGACCGACTCGCAGCGCGCAGAGCTGTTTATGGATTTGTTCACGGATCCGGTCGTTAAAGCCGTCTTATGCGCCAGAGGTGGGTTTGGCTCGATGCGAATCCTGCCGCTGATCGATTATGATTGTATCCGCGAAAAGCCCAAGATCGTCGTCGGTTTCAGCGACGTGACCGCCCTTTTGGCGGCGCTCTACGGCCGCTGTGGCCTGGTCACTTTTCACGGACCGGTTGTCGCCGGTTTGCCGGGCGTGGATGCGCAGTCACTGGCCGCCCTGTTGTCGGCTATCGCCGGCCCCGCAGCGGTGGACATCAGCGCCCCGCACGGCGAGACAGTTTGCCCAGGATCCGGCACGGGGCCTGTTTTAGCGGGAAACCTCACGACCCTCTGCCATTTGATCGGAACGCCTTATATGCCAACCACTCAGGGCCATCTGCTGTTGCTCGAAGATCGTGGCGAAGCCCCTTACCGGGTGGACCGGATGCTCGGCCAGCTGCGGCTGGCCGGATACCTTGAGACGATTGCCGGCCTGGCATTCGGATCCTTCGACGATTGCGGTCAGCCCGATGAACTATCGAGAATTGTGGCCGATCATTTCACCGACAATCGGTTTCCGGTTTTGACCGGATTGGACGTCGGCCACGGCAAACGCAACCTGACGATTCCGATCGGCATCACGGCCACACTCGATGCCGATCGCCGCCGCTTGACATACCACCGCCCGGCTACCACGGAATGAAATTTGACCTTTTGCATAATCTGATGCAACAAGCCGTGACGGCAGGGGTCTTTCCCGGCGGCGTACTCCTTGTTTCCCGGCAGGGGGTGATTGAAGATCTTTTTGCCTGTGGGGTCGGCAATCGTTTCACTCAAAAACCCGTGACAGCTGAAACGGTCTTCGATCTCGCCTCGCTGACCAAACCCTTGGCGACGACACTGGCGGTTATGCTGCTGGTCGCAGACGGCCGGCTGGCACTTGGACAACCACTGGAGTCCCTGGTGGATGTTTTCAAAGGGACCGAGAAAGCGGGCATTACCGTGCGGCAGCTTCTCAACCACACGGCGGGACTGCCGGATTACCGGCCGTATTACTCCGAGTTGGTTCGGGTGCCGCCCGCGATGCGGCGGTACGCCCTGCTGAGGGCGATTGTCCGGACGCCGTTGGCTCACGGCATCGGTCAAGCGGAACTTTACAGCGATCTGGGCTTCATGGTTCTCGGCGAGGCGGTTGAAACGATTTCAGGTAAACGGCTCGACCGACTGGTCGGCGAGAAGGTCTATGCGCCGCTTGGTCTGAACGACGGCGGGCCGCCGCTTTGTTTCAGCGATCATGCAGCACCGACGATATTCTCGGATGTGGCCGCCACCGAACTCTGTCCCTGGCGGCAGCGTCTTGTGGAGGGTGTCGTGCATGACGAGAATGCTTTCGCTCTGGGTGGCATTGCCGGCCACGCCGGGCTTTTCGGCAGCGCTCGGGCGGTCCATAGCCTGATCGTGGCCCTATGGAAGGCATTCTGCGGGGATTCACCGGAAGGGGTTTTGCCGGTCGAGGCCGTACAAACTTTTTTACGGCGCGGCAAAAAAGGCGAACGGCCTTTAGGATTCGACACCCCGTCGAAGACCGGATCGAGCAGCGGCCGGTACTTCACCTCCGCCACCGTCGGTCATCTCGGATTTACCGGGACCTCGTTCTGGCTGGACCTGCAGCAATCGATCGGTGTGATTTTGTTGAC
>JBDNAO010000025.1:0-3517 GCA_039768375.1 Desulfobacterales bacterium
AAAAGACGACATCGCGCCGTTTGAAATCCTGCAGCAGATGGTCACGCATTACCAGAGCCGACTGGCGAGCCGAAAAATAGATGTCCATCTCGAATTGAAAACCGGCAGTCCGGTCACGCTGAAAGGCGACGCCGATCGATTGGCCCAGCTTTTTATCAACTTGCTGGAAAACACGCTGCGCTACACGGATTCGCCGGGAGTTCTGAAAATCAAGGCCCTCCGCACCGATAGCCGATTGACAATCAGTTTCGAGGATACGGGTCCCGGAGTTCCGCCCGAAGCGATCGGCCGGTTGTTTGACCGGCTTTATCGCGTCGACACATCCAGGAGCCGCGAACTGGGCGGCAGCGGTTTGGGTCTGGCGATCTGCAAACAGATTGTGGAGGCCCACGGTGGATCGATTCAGGCCGCCAATGCATCGTCAGGCGGTTTGCTGTTTCGAATTGAGCTGCCGCTCGCTTCCTCTCCGCCAGAGGGATGACCTGTGACGTTCTGTGGTGGAAGAATTATCAGTGTCTATCCAGAAATGGTAGATTTCGGCCTTAGCCAAGGCCGCAGCGATTTTGCAACCGCAGGCTTTGCCGTCACGCCTTGGCGTGAAAGAGGATAACAAAGAGCGGGAACGCCGGCCCGGGCAAAAAGATGCCGTTTATGGATGGACACACAATAGGCAAACGAACCAGTCCGCTTTTCATAACCGAAGGGGTGGCCAGCGATGGCGCACGAGCATATCCTGGTCGTTGAAGATGAACGCAAGCTTGCCGATTTGCTGCGGGATTACCTGAGCGAAGCCGGCTACACGGTGTCCTGGCTGGACAGAGGCGACCGGGTGGTGCCGCGCGTCAAGCAGGATCCGCCCGCACTGATTCTGCTCGACATCATGCTGCCGGGACTGGACGGAACAGAGGTTTGCCGTGAAATCAGAAAATTTTCGAAGATCCCTATTCTGATGATCACCGCTCGGGTGGAAGAAGTCGATCGCATCATCGGTCTGGAACTGGGGGCCGACGATTATATCTGCAAGCCGTTCAGCCCGAGAGAAGTGGTTGCACGGGTTAAGGCCGTTTTGAGAAGAGCGTACAGCGAACCGGAAACGAGCCGACTGGCCGTCGGACCCATTTCACTTGACGAGACGACCCGCCGGGTCAGCGTGAACGAAGAGGCGTTGAACCTGACGCCGAGTGAGTTCGGACTGCTTAAAATAATGATAGCCCACCCCAGCCGTGTTTTTTCACGCAGTGAACTGCTGGACAAAGTGCAGGGTTACCAGTTTGAGGGCTATGACCGCACCATAGACACCCATATTAAAAATATCCGCAAGAAAATTGCTGAAAAGCTTCCCGGCCGGGAAGTCATCCATACGGTTTACGGCATCGGTTATAAATTCGACAACGAGGTCGATTAAGACAATAGGATTCTTTTCCTGACGCGCTCGGCAGTGATAACGACAATTACTGCTCTGAGAAATATTTGGCAGCGCCCGGGTGCAGTTCTATTCCGGTGGTTCGTTTCCGATCCGGCCCGACGGTGAAAGCGCTCAGTGCGGTATGGGTGCTTCTGAGGTTTTGCTGGTTTTTATCGAGGGCCTCCATGATTTGATAGGCGGTCTGCTCATCCAGGCCATCTGAGGCGATCAAGGACATCGTCGTTCCGAAAGTTGAAATGGGCTTTTGAAGCGAGGGGTATATTCCCGCCGGTATGTCGATCTTCGATAGTGCCGGCTGGCTGTCTACCATTTCCACGATATCGCTGTCGTCCATGTCCACCAACGCAGCGTTGCAAAGCTCGAGCAACTGCTGCAATGATGAATCCGGGTGCACGCCGATGTGAAACATCGCCTCTACCTCGCCATGACAAAAGGCGATCGTGTCCTGAGAAAGGGATGCCGACAGTTCTCCGAAGAGGCTGAAGTCATCTTTTGTCCAGTTCTTGGCGGTCAAGATCGCATCGGTTGCAAGATGCTCCTCTGAACGCGGTGCGCCGGCATTGATTCGCTTGCCCTTCAGGTTCTCCAGTGATGTAATTTGGGCATCGCCGCGCGTAACCAGTGTCACGGGCCGATCATAGAGCGGTAAAAGTTCGTGCAAGCTGTCAAAGCGGATATCCATAAATTCAAAATAGCCTGTTTTGTTGACCGCATCGGCCAACATGCGTGAATCGACCAGGCTGATGTCCAGGGAGCCTCCCTGCAGGTTGGTGAGATTGTGGATAGCGTCTGGTCCTGGTACGGTTTTGCAGTCGATGTCTTCGGCGTGTCTGCTGATTATCCGGCAAATCGTGCGCCCGGTAAAATGTGAGAATGTTTCTTCCGGGCCGGTACCGAGCAGAATGTCGAGAGCGCTGGCGGAAATGGGCGTCAGGGCAATGAAAAAGAAGGCGCAAATTGTAGCAACATGAACAATTAACCGGATGGTGAAATGATGTCTGACGTTTTTACGGGTCATCATATTCTCCTCCGCAAGGCGATAACCGAAATGGTCTACGCTCTAATGTTTCGTAGTCGAAGAACGGAGCATTTGGCGTGATCCGAAACCCTCTGGGAGCAGCTCTGGCTGAAGACTTCATTTATTTCGTGGTGGCGGTTATGGTAGACAACAATCAGGTCCGCGCCCCAGTTATCTGCCGCTTTGATGATTTCTTCCCAGTTTTTTCCAACGCTAACGGTATAGGATACGGATTCATTGCAATGGGTTTTAACGAATTCCGCCACCGCCGCAGTGAATCTGTCAGCGGTTTCTTTACGCATGTCATCGGAGAAATAGGAGGCCACGATGGGCATGCTGAAGCCCGGCATGACGCTGACCAATTTGATTTCGGCCCCGCTGAGTTCAGCAATAGCAGATACTTTTTGATAGACGGTTGCGGCCGTATCTGCATAGTCGATATCTAACGGTACGAGTATTTTCTTGAACATAATCTGCTCCTGATGCGGATATGTGAATTGGCTAAAGCGTCGAGGCGAATCTCATACTACGCCGTTGCAACGGAGAGTTCTTCCTGCCTTTTTTTGCGTCCCCGCTGCATAAACCAGACCAGCGCGGCCAGGACCAGGGCCGGAATAAACATCAGCTGTTTCGGCGGCCTTTCAGTCGGCACTTTAATGTTCAAAATCTCCTGGTCGAAATCGATACCGGCCTTTTCCGCCAAACTGGCGAATACGATATTGTCGACGAGTATTTTGCCGTCTTCATTTCGGGTTTCAAGTCCGATGCCGGTCAGTCTTTCGGCCCCCGAGCTCTCATCGCCGACATTCAGCATGACCGTTTTGGTAAAGAGTTTCCCCTTTAAGTCCTCTCCTTGCACCTCGATAATCAACTGGGAGCCCGGCGCCATCCCTTCAATCATCTGCTCGAGCTTGACGGGCGGCTCCTCTTGCAGCGGCGGATATGCCATGTCCCACCAAAAACCGGGCCGCAGCAAGGTGAAGGCCACCAGCAACAGAGCGACAGATTCCCAGATGCGATTCTTGGTCAACCAGTAATTCTGGGTGGCAGCACCGAAAAGCATCATGGCCACT
>JBDNAO010000207.1:0-2719 GCA_039768375.1 Desulfobacterales bacterium
TCAGCCCAAAAGTTTCAGCACCTCTGCCGCGGCCGCCACGGTGGCGTCGATCTGCGCGTCCGTGTGCGCCGCAGAGACGAACAGGGCCTCGTATTGGGAGGGAGCCAGGTAAATGCCCCGCTCCCGCATTCCCTTGAAATAGGCGGCAAACTTTTCGAGATCGCTGGTTTTGGCATCGCTGAAATTTTGCACCGGCATGTCGGTGAAGAACAGGCCCAGCATCGAGCCCACCCGGCTCACGGAGACCGGCTGGCCGGCATCGGATGCCGCTTTTTGCAGCCCGCGGGCCAATTTCTCGGAGACCTTGTCGAGCGCCTCATAAAAACCGGGCCGCTCGAGCTGCTGCAGCGTGGCAATACCGGCCGCCATGGCGAGCGGATTGCCGGACAGGGTGCCGGCCTGGTAAACCGGCCCCTGGGGCGCAATGTGCGCCATGAGCTCGCGCCGGCCGCCGTAAGCGCCTACCGGAAGCCCGCCGCCGATAATCTTGCCGAAGCAAGTGATATCCGGCGCAATCCCGAAGAGGGCCTGAGCACCGCCGCGGGCAACTCTGAAGCCGGTCATCACCTCGTCGAAGATCAGCAGCGCGCCGTGCTGCTGCGTCACCTCCCGCAGCATTTCGAGAAAACCGTCCGCCGGCGGCACCAGTCCCATGTTGCCGACCACCGGCTCCACGATGACCGCCGCAATCTGGTCGCCCTTCGCCTGCATGACCACGCGCATTGCGTCGGGGTCGTTGAACGGCAAAGACAAGGTGCGGGCCGCAAAGGCAGCCGGAACGCCCGGGCTTCCCGGAATTTCCAGGGTGGCCACTCCCGAACCGGCCTCGACGAGCAGCGAATCGGCATGGCCGTGATAACACCCGTCGAACTTGATGATCGTCTCCCGCCCGGTGATGCCGCGTGCCAGTCGCACGGCGCTCATCGTGGCCTCGGTGCCGGAGTTGACCATACGCACCATTTCGACCGAGGGAACGGCCTCGATGACCATTCGGGCCAGCTCGACTTCGAGGTCGGTCGGAGCGCCGAAACTGGTACCCCGTTCGAGCACATCCCGGATCGCCTGAATGACCACCGGATGCCGGTGCCCCAGTATCATCGGCCCCCAAGAGCCGATGTAATCGATGTAGGCGTTTCCGTCGGCGTCGAAGACCCGGCTGCCCTCGGCGCGATCGATAAAGAGTGGATCGGCACCGACCGATTTACAGGCGCGAACCGGACTGTTGACGCCGCCCGGGATGCAGGCCAATGCCTGTTGATAAAGGAGCTCCGACTGCTGAAGATTCATTTTTTCCATCCTTTCCGCATTGCCCGACGACGTCTCTGGGGCGGCGGTCTTCAACCTGCTGCGATTGCACCGGGAAATGGATCTGCCGCTCGAATCGAGTTCAAAAAGACCGCTTTAAGCGGTTGACATTTTGAACCGTAAATGAGATCACCGCAAATCTGCGGCGGCCCACAAATAGCAGATGTCGAAAAACCGGTCAAGCAGCGGATTCGGAAAACAGCGGTTCCCGGTGACTCTTTACATAAACCGGGTGACCAGACCTTATATGAAATAGAAATTTGAAACTCGAAACTCGAAACTCAGAACCTGGAACCAGTGGCGGCTTAAGGGCCACGAGCGTTTAACACGAAAATAGAATTTGGGTCACATCCATAGCCGAACATAACCGGCTCAATCCCGCCGCAGCGGGACTAAACGGGCTCAACTGACACAACCGAATACGGTAGGCACCTCCGCCCAGACATCCGGTTTGGAATTGCGGCTGAAACTCGCCACCGCCTGACATTGAACGCTGAAATGACACTTTCAGTCCGCACATGAAGCCGCAGCAATCCACCAGAAGACTCGAAAAATTCATTGTCTATGTGCTCGGCCGTCGACCGGACGAATTCGGTCTTGTACCGGGAGCAGATGGCTGGGTCAAAATCAAGGAACTGCTCAAGGCGATCAACGAAGAAGACGGCTGGCGCCATGTGCGCCGTTCCCACATCGACGAGATTGTGTTGACCCAACTGGCCCCGGAAATTGAAATACACGACAATCGCGTGCGGGCACGATTTCGGGACCATCTCCCTGTTCCGCAGCCGGTGAACCGGCCGCCGAAGTTGCTCTACACTTGCGTCAGACGCCGCGCGTATTTCGTGGTGCTGGAAAAAGGCATCGCTGCCGCCGAAGGGGAAAAAGTCGTGCTGGCGGCCGCCCCCGACCTGGCGCTCCGAATCGGCAAGCGCCGCGACCCGGATCCGGTGCTCCTGACCGTCAACGTCAAGCAGGCACTGACTCAAGGCATCGCCCTTCTCCATTTCGGGGAACTGATCTACCTCGCCGATGTGATCCCTTCCGGTTGCTTCACCGGTCCGCCGCTACCCAAGGAAAAACCGGTTGCCGCAAAACCGGCTGTGGAGCCCGAAAGAGCATCCCGCCATGAAGCCGGCACGTTCGTGCTCGATCCGAGCCGTTTCGACCCGGACAGCCGCAAAAGCGATCCGACCAGGAAGCGCAGAGAGCAGGACTGGAAGAAAGATCGCCGCCAACAGCGCAAGCACAAAGATAAATGGTAATACCTTAATTAAACCAGACCCGCCAAAAATAATTTGACAGCCGTGGTCAAAGTTGATACCAAACGAACCCTGCCGGGCCGTTAGCTCAACTAGGCAGAGCAACTGACTCTTAATCAGTAGGTTGAAGGTTCGATTCCTTCACGGCCCACCAA
>JBDNAO010000026.1:0-15665 GCA_039768375.1 Desulfobacterales bacterium
CAAGGCGACCGTGGAAGACCTGATCCAGATCAAGGGTATCGGGGAAGAAAGTGCAATAAAATTGATCGATGCTTCAAAACAAGCTATACAAACCGAAGCCGCCGTGGATGAATCTACAGCCGCGAGAGACACCACCGGCGACCAAATAGTCGAGGCGACAGCCGAAACGGCCGAAACGGCCGAGCCGCTTGAGCCAGCCGCGACCGTGGAGCCGAGTGGAGAAGAATGACATCGGAAGCGGCTCCAGTCGACCGGCGATCCGACCCATTCGGTCTGAACGCTATCGACCGGTCGCGCGAAGGCCACTCGCATAACAGTGACTTTTAGGGGGATTAATGGCAAAGATCAGGGTATATGAACTTGCCAGGGATCTGAATATGACAAACAAGAGCCTTATCGAAAAGATAAAGGACATGGATATCGACGTCGAAATCAAGAGCCACATGAGTGCGCTCGAAGATGAGGCGGTGGCGCAGATCAAGGCCGGTCTCTTCGGACAAAAATCCGAAACCGTCGTCGAAACACGAGTCAAGCCGACCGTCATCCGGCGCCGCAAGAAAACCGTTACGGTGGAAGTGCCGCCGGAAATCGAAGCGGCAGAAGAGGCGCCGCCTGCAGTCGCGGCCGAAGCGGAAACAGCTCCAGCAGAAGAACCCTCGACACCGCCGACGAGCGCAGAACCGGTGGCAACCGAAACGCCGGCAGCCACTGCAGAAACAGAGATCGAAACCAAAGTCGAAGCAGAAAAAGAAGCCGACAAGGCCGCCGAACCGGAAGCGCCCGCAACGGTTGAGACGCCTGCACCGGAACCAGTTGCCGCCGAACCGTCCGTAGAAGTAAAGTCGAAACAAGCACTCAAAAAAGCGAAGAAAAAAGATCAGGCGGCCAAAATTATCCGCATGCCGGTTCCCTCTGCTGCAAAAGAACCGGCCGCCGAACCGCTCAGGGGCAAAGCCCCGGTTCGGCCGGCAGAAAAGGTTGTCGCCCTGCGGCCCGCACCGCCTTCGCGCGATGCGCCCGGAGAAGAACCGACCAAAGAGGCCAAGAAAAAGAAGAAGAAACGGCAGGCTGAGGGCGCTGAAGCCGACAATAAATTCTTCAAGAAAAAAATTTCGTTCCGAAAGAAAGAAGTCATCGAGGGCGCAGCGCTCTACGGTAGCCGTCAGCGCCCACGCAAGGGCAAAAAAGGTGGCAAAGCCAAGGCGGCCGGCCCGGCCCAGAAAACCCAGATAACTACCGCCAAAGCCATCAAACGGCGCGTTAAAATAGATGAGGCCATCGTTCTTTCCGATCTGGCCAAACGCATGGGCATCAAGGCCGGTGAAATGATCAAGACCCTGATGGGAATGGGTGTCATGACAACGGTCAATCAAACCATCGATTTTGATACGGCCGCCCTTGTGGCCGCCGAGTTCGGCTATGAAGTCGAGCTGGCCGCTTTCGAGGAGGAAACGTTCTTGAAGGTCGAAGCAGACGATCCCACCAGGCAGATTGAACGATCACCGGTGGTCACGATAATGGGACATGTCGATCACGGCAAAACTTCTTTGCTCGACGTCATCCGGAAAACAAGGATTACGGACATCGAAGCCGGCGGCATCACGCAGCATATCGGCGCTTATCACGTCATTACCGACAAAGGCAAGATTGCCTTCCTTGACACCCCGGGCCACGAAGCGTTCACCGCCATGCGGGCCAGGGGAGCACAGGTTACCGACATCGTCGTTCTGGTGGTCGCCGCCGATGACGGGGCCATGCCGCAGACCATCGAGGCCATCAACCACGCCAGGGCTGCCAATGTGCCGATCATCGTGGCCGTTAACAAAATCGACAAAGACAATGCCAACACGGACCGTGTCTATCGGGAACTCGCCGAACAGGGCCTGACTCCCGAGGATTGGGGCGGCGACACCATTTTTGTCAAGGTCTCCGCCAAACAGAACATCGGCATCGACGACCTGCTGGATCTGATTTTGCTGCAGGCCGAAGTATTAGAATTGAAAGCCGACCCCGAAAAACGGGCTTACGGGCACGTGGTGGAATCGAAAATCGATCCAGGCCGTGGGGCGATCGCCACCGTACTCGTCCAGGAAGGGACCCTGCACACGGGGGATGCCGTCGTATGCGGGGTTTATTCCGGCAAGGTGCGCGCCATGCTCAACGACAGAGGTCAGATGGTTGATGCAGCCGGCCCGTCCATTCCGGTGGAGGTCATCGGCCTCTCCGGAGTTCCTATGGCCGGCGACGAGTTGATTGCGGTGGCGGACGAGAAGAATGCCAAGCAGATCAGTGAACACCGCATCCAGAAACACCGCTCCAAGGAATTGGCCAAGACCGGCCGTTTGAGCCTCGAGAAACTCTTCGAACAAATGCAGCAGGGAGAAGTCAAGGACTTGAACCTGATCCTAAAGGCCGACGTTCACGGCTCGATCGAAGCCTTGGCCGATTCGCTGACCAAACTGAGCAACGAAGAGGTCAACATCAACATCGTCCACTCTGCCACCGGAACCATCACCGAATCGGATGTTTCCCTGGCATCGGTTTCCAATGCCATCATTATCGGTTTCAACGTCCGCCCCGCGACCAAGGTTCAGATGCTGGCCAACGAGGAAGGCGTAGACATGCGGTTCTACAATGTGATCTACGACGTGATCAAAGATATAAAGAACGCCATCGCCGGTATGATGTCATCGACTTTCGAAGAGCGTGTTCTGGGAAGGGCCGAGGTTCGCGATACCTTTCATGTGCCGAAGATAGGAACCATTGCCGGATGCTACGTGACGGAAGGGAGAATCGAACGCGGACGACTCCTGCGGGTCCTGCGGGACGGGGTTGTCCAATACGAAGGCAAGAACGCTTCTCTGCGGCGCTTTAAGGATGATGTCAAGGAAGTGCAGAGCGGATATGAATGCGGGGTCGGCGTCGAGAATTACAATGATATAAAAGTCGGCGACGTTCTGGAATGCTATTACCTGGAAGAAATCAAACCGGAAGTGTAAACCGGTGATCGATTGATCGAAGAGATCGCTGAGTGAAGCGCTCGGTAAACCAAGCGAGCCGCAGATGGTCGTGGGGATTGGAATTGTCACCTTCAGACTGCACGATTGCCGTTCTTTGAAAGCAAAGCGCAGCGTCGTCAAATCGATCATCGGGCAGATGCGCAATAAATTCAACATTTCGGTGGCCGAGACGGGATCAAACGATATGCATCAGCGGGCGGAGATCGGATTCGCGCTCGTGGGAAACGACCGCCAGGTCATCAACTCTAAGACCGACAAGGTTCTTAACCTGATAGATGATTTGGGCTTGGCGGAGGTCATCGACTCTGAAATGGAGATCATCACCCTATGATGTCCTATTCGCGTGCCGATCGCGTCGGGGGTCTGATACAGCAGACGCTGTCTGACATCCTGCTCAAGGAAGTGAAAGACCCGCGTCTCGAACTGACGACGATAACCGATGTCAAAATGACGCGTGACCTGCGGATCGCTCGAATCTATTTCTCTACTCCGGGCGGGGCCGAAAAAATCGAGGCCGTTCAGCAAGGCTTCGAGAGCGCTCTGGGTTTTGTTAAGGTTACGCTGGCCCGCCGGCTTGGTCTGCGCTACATGCCGGATCTCGAATTCTATCACGATAACTCTTTTGACCACGGGGCCCATATCGAAAAACTTCTCCGGTCCCTCAGCACGAAATCATGAATGAACAGATTCTCCGAACCTTAACCGAAAGCCGGCGGGTCGTGGTGGCGTCCCATGAAAACCCGGATGGTGATGCCGTCAGTTCGCTTCTGGCCATCGGTTTGGCACTGGAACAGCAGCAAAAAAACGTCACATTTTACAACGCCAGTCCGATTCCGGCGGTATACCGCTTCTTGCCGTCGGTTGGACGCATCACAAGCGAATTCAACAAGGCGGATGCATTCGACACGGCCGTGATCCTGGACTGTGGCGACCTGGAGCGCGTCGGGCCAGCCGCTGCCGTGATGCGAAAGATACCGGTTGTCGTCAATATCGATCATCATATCACCAATACCGGTTTCGGTACGGTTCGATTGGTCGAGCCGGCAGCCTGTGCCACTGCAGAACTGGTCTACCATCTGTTGGTGAGGATGAAGACCCCAATCGATAAAGATCTGGCCACACTGATATATACCGGAATATTGACCGATACCGGATCATTTCGCTTCGCAAACACCAACCAGGCCACCTTTGCCATCTGTCTGGAAATGGCGGAAAAAGGCGTCAGGCCGCACGAAGTGGCCCGGCACGTTTATGGGACCTATTCCCTCGGCCGCATCAAGCTGCTGAACCTGGCGCTGGATTCGATTGAAATCGCCGCCAACGGCAAGCTCTCAATCATGACCGTGACGCGGGAAATGCTTCGTCAAACCGGCACGCAGCCTGAGGACGCCGACGGTTTGATTCACTATGCCCGCAGAATAGAAGACGTAAGGGTTGCCGCACTGATTCAAGAGCTGCAAAATGGAAGTGACGCAACCAAGAATCGACACCGGTATCATGTCAGTCTGCGCTCCGATGGTTCGGTCGATGTCTCTGCCGTTGCCGTCTCTTACGGCGGCGGCGGCCATCAAAGTGCCGCCGGTTTCAGGATCGAAGCGCCGCTTTGGGAGGTAAAAACCCAAATTGCCCAACTGGCGGAGAAACTGTAGGTCGACATCGGCCGGGTATTATGGAGGTCTCAGAAACCAACGGTATCCTCGTTCTGGACAAACCCGCGGACATGTCTTCGGCCAAGGCGGTGGCAAACGTCAAACGAATCCTGAAGGCCCGAAAGGTCGGTCACGCCGGAACGCTCGACCCTTTCGCCACCGGCGTGCTGGTATGCTGTGTCAACCAGGCCACACGATTGGCACAGTTTTTTTTACACGGCCGTAAAAAATACAGTGCGGTTATGCACCTGGGGGTTGAGACCGACACCCAAGACGTCACCGGCAAAGTGATCTCATCAACCGCGACGGTGGGGCTCACCGCAGAATGCGTGGAAGCGACCGTCAAGCAGTTCGAAGGTTTTTACTGGCAGCACCCACCGGCGTATTCCGCCCTGAAGCTGCGCGGGGTCCCGCTTTATAGGTATGCCCGCCAGGGACGGCCGGTCCAGAAACCACCGCGCCGGGTCGAGATCGAGACCATCCGCCTTCAGGAGATCGAGTTGCCGTTTGTCCGCTTCGAGGTCAGCTGCTCGGCCGGGACTTACATTCGCACGCTTTGTTCGGATATCGGTAGCCGACTGGGGTGCGGTGGACACCTCAAAAAGCTTCGGAGAATTGAAAGCGGGCGGTTCACCCTTTCTGATGCACTGACATTGACAGACCTGGAGGCCCTGGTGGGTGAAAACGGGATCTCCACCCGAATAGTATCAATGGCTGATACTCTGCCGGACATTCCGGGCATCGTGGCGAACAAATCTTTGACTCATCACGTAAAACATGGCAGAGTGTTTCAAAAAAACGACTTCGATGAGGGTTCATTTAAAGAGGCTCAGGGCCTGGTAAAGATCCTCGATTCACATCGGAATCTGCTGGCGATTCTGACATATCAAGGGGACAGCGAAAAGTTACGCTACCTCTGTGTTTTCAGCCCCGCAGCCGGCTGAATTCAGAGCGGGCTTAGGGCTCGCTCAAAAATAAATTTACATTTTAGACGCCGATACATCCCGTCCGGCTGCATGGCGAAAACTCGGAATATCCAGATATTCCTTCGTCTTCGCGCCTTGCCGGCCGGGCGCCTCAACGCCTAAAATTGCCAACTTATTTTTTCGCGAACCCTTACAACCGGACGTTGAAGGGGCTAGCGCAACAAACGGATTCGGGTGCAGCCAGTATTTAAAGCAAGAAAGGAGGAATAAAGAAAGTGGTCTTCTCAACGGACGAGAAAAAGAAACTGATCGACAAATTCAAGTTACACGAAGGGGACACCGGATCGCCCGAAGTCCAGGTCGGGCTTTTGACCCACCGAATTTCTTACCTGACCGAGCATCTCAAGCTTCACAAGAAAGATCACCATTCCCGCAGAGGCTTGCTGATGTTGGTCGGTCGACGTCGCCGGCTCCTGAACTACGTTAAAAACAAGGACGTCAACCGATATCGCGCCATTATCGAAACCCTCGGTTTGAAACGCTGAAGTCTGCCAATGTCCTTGACGGAACTCACAATGAGTGCGGTGTAAACCGGACGGTGAGTTTAACTCTCTTTACCCGCCGTTCGCGAAGAATTCGCCCGTATAAGCGACTTTCATAGCGATAACAGAAGGGTAAGTCGCTTATTTTTTAGGAGATGAAAATGGAAATAACATTAGAAGCCCAGCTCGGGCCGAAAACACTGACCATTGAGACCGGTAAGGTCGCCAAACAGGCTTCCGGTGCCGTACTGGTTCGCTACGGCGAGACGACCGTCCTGGTGACGGTGGTTGCGACCCCGGAGGAAAGACAATCGGATTTTCTACCCTTGACGGTCGAATATCAGGAAAAGATCTACGCCGCCGGCCGTATTCCCGGCAACTATTTTCGGCGTGAAATCGGCCGCCCCAGCGAAAAGGAAACCCTGACGGCGCGCTTGATCGACCGCCCTATCCGTCCGCTGTTCCCGAAAGGCTACCGTTATGAAACCCAGGTTATCGCCATGGTGTTGTCGATGGATCAGGAAAATGAGCCCGACACCCTGGCCATGATCGGTGCGTCCGCGGCCCTCGAGATATCGGAGATTCCGTTCGCCGGACCAATCGCCTGCGTTCGGGTGGGCCGCATCGACGGCCAGCTAAAGGTCAATCCGACCATCGGCGAACTCGAGCGCTCCGACATCAAAATCATCGTAGCCGGTTCCAAGACCGGCATCGTCATGGTCGAAGGCGGTGGCAGCAACATCAGCGAAGGAGACCTGCTGGATGCCATCTACTTTGCCCATGGAGAAATGCAGCCGATCATCGCCCTGCAGGAAAAACTGAAGAATGACGCCGGTGCTCCGAAACGGCCATTCCTGCCGTTGGAAAAGGACCCGGCGCTGGTCGCCCGCATCGAATCCGAACTGCGGGGACAGATTGAAGCGGCAGTTGTGATTCCCGAAAAAACCAAGCGCAGCAAAGCCTTACGGGAAGTCAAAGACAATTACTTCGCATTGCTTGGCGAAGCATACGCGGATCGCCGCGGGGAGATTTACGAGATCGTCGGTGACTTGAAGAAAAATGTCTGCCGTGATCTGGTCTTGAAAGCCAACCGGCGGATCGACGGTAGACAGTTCGATGAAATCCGTCCGATAAGCTGCGAGGTCGGCTTTTTACCGCGACCGCACGGCAGTGCCTTGTTCACGCGGGGCGAAACCCAGGTGCTCGGCGTGCTGACCCTCGGTTCGGGACAGGATGAACAGCGGGTGGAAACACTGAGCGGCGAAGAATTCAGACCGTTCATGCTTCACTACAATTTTCCGCCGTTTTCGGTCGGAGAAGCCCGGCGCCTCGGCGGCCCCTCGCGACGGGACATCGGACACGGCGGACTGTCAACTCGGGCCCTCGAAAAAGTCCTGCCGAACAAAGAAGATTTCGACTACACGATCCGTATTGTATCCGAGGTGCTCGAATCAAACGGCTCATCCTCCATGGGAACCGTCTGTGCCGGCACTCTGGCTATGATGGATGGCGGCGTCCCCATCAAAGACCCGGTGGCGGGCATCGCCATGGGACTCGTAAAGGGTGAGGACAGTGTGGCGGTGCTCTCCGATATTCTCGGCGATGAAGACCACACCGGCGACATGGATTTCAAGGTGGCCGGAACGAAAGACGGCATCACCGCCGTTCAAATGGACATCAAGATCCGTGAGCTGTCACGGGACATCATGCAGAAAGCCCTCGAGCAGGCTCGGATCGGTCGCCTGCACATCCTCGGTAAAATGCTCGAAACCATTCGGGAGGCGCGCAAGGAAATCTCTCCCTACGCACCGAAAGTGCTATCGATCAAAATCAATCCGGATAAAATCCGCGAAATCATCGGCCCGGGGGGCAAAACCGTACGGGCGATTCAGAGCGAAACCAATACACGCGTCGAGATCGATGACTCCGGTATCGTCAAAATTGCAGCTTTTTCATCGGAAGAAGGTGAAAAGGCCAAAAAAATGGTCGAGGCCATCACCATGGATCCCGAGATCGGAGCCATCTATGAGGGTACGGTGGTTAAGATTACCGATTTCGGTGCCTTTGTTCAGATATCACCCGGCACGGACGGGCTGGTTCATATTTCGCAATTGGCCAACCATCGGGTTACAAACGTCTCTGATGTCGTCAAGGAAGGTCAGAAGCTAAAAGTCAAGGTCCTTGAAATCAATCGAGACGGCAAAATCCGCCTGAGCCACAAGGCGGTGCAGGAATAGCGGATGAAACCGTCTTCAGTGAAAAAAACCACCCTTTCAAACGGGGTGCGGATCCTGACGAAAAACATGCCTTTTGTGCGCAGCGTCTCCATGGGCGTCTGGGTCAATGTGGGTGCCCGGGATGAGTCCGCTTCCGAAAACGGTCTCTCCCACCTGATCGAACACATGATCTTCAAAGGCACCCGCAAACGCACGGCATTTCAGATCGCCAAGGAGTTCGATGCCATCGGTGGGCACACCAATGCCTTCACCAGTTTCGAGAACACCTGCTATCATGCCCGCGTCATGGACACGCATTTTGACACGATGGTGGACATTCTGACCGATATCTTTCTGAACTCCGAATTCGCCGAAGCCGAAGTCGTAAAAGAGCGGCCGGTCATCTTTCAGGAGATCGGCATGGTCGAGGACAACCCGGAAGAGTATGTCCACGTTCTTTCGGGTCGCGCTTTTTGGGGCGACAATCCGCTGGGGCGTTCCATTCTCGGCACCCGGGAAAACCTTCTCGCCTTCACATCGGAGATAATAAAGGCGTTCTTCAACCGTTTCTACCAACCCAGCCACATCGTCGTCGCAGTGGCTGGTAACGTCAGCCATGAGAGAATCGTAGAGCTGGTCGGCCCGGCTTTTTCCGCCGTTAAAACGGGATCCGGTTTTCCGGGACGCAAGACACCAGCAGGCTATCCGCAGATCAAACTGCATCAGCGGGACCTCGAGCAAGTCCATGTCTGTTTGGGAACGCGAGGGATTTCGATCACCGACCCGAAACGGTATGCTTTCTCGCTCCTGAACACGATCTTCGGCGGCAACATGAGCTCCCGGCTCTTCCAGAAGATCCGGGAGCACCGCGGTCTCGCCTATTCGGTTTACTCCTTTATTTCATCGTACGAAGACACCGGCATGTTCGGAGCTTATGTCGGGGTTCAGCCGGACAAGGTGCGGGAAACCGTCGACCTGATCATGGAGGAAATGCGCACGCTCAAGAAACACCCGGTTGATGACGCCGAACTGAACGACGCCAAGAACTACACCAAGGGCAACCTCTCGCTGGCTTCGGAAAGCGTCGACAACCAGATGGTTCGTTTGGCGCAAAATGAGATCAACTTCGGCCGCAGCGTGCCTCTTCAGGAAATTATCGACCAGATCGAGGCAATAACGGCCGCCGACATCGGTGATCTAGCCGTGGAGCTGTTCCGGGAAGACCGTCTGGCCTTGACCGCACTCGGTCCGCTGAACGGAAACGAGTCCTTTGCAGATTTGCTTCTGACCTGAAAAGATTCTCCCTGGCATTCAAAGCCACATTGACCTAAACGATGAATGACCGCCTGGAAGTCAGATTCCGCCGTCTTCGTCCCCACAAGGACACGGACATCCCCCTGCCGCAGTACATGACCCCCGGTGCCGCGGGAATGGACCTTGCCGTCGCCCTTGACACACCGCTAGTTCTCGCTCCCGGCGACATGACCCTTCTGCCCACCGGCCTGGCGATGGCCCTGCCGTCAGGCTACGAAGCTCAGATAAGACCCCGCAGCGGCCTGGCGGTCCGACACGGCATCGGCTTGATCAATGCCCCGGGCACAATCGACGCCGACTACCGCGGCGAAATCAAAATCGCCGCCATCAACTTCGGCAAATCACCCTACACCTTCCGGCGCGGCGACCGGGTGGCGCAGATGGTCATCCACTCGGTTTGCCAGCCCCGTATCACGGTCGTCGAATCGCTCGAAGAAACTGCCCGCAACTGCGGCGGGTTCGGCCATACTGGAAAATAATCGGTAGATCATATGCTTGCAGATGAGCCCTCAACCAAAGCAGCCGCCTCGGAACCTGCTGTCAAACTGGCCGTCTGCGTGCTGGCCAGCGGCAGCAAGGGCAATGCCATCTATGTCTCCGACGGGCAAACCGCCGTCCTGATCGATGCGGGTCTTTCCGGCATCGAAATCGAACGCCGTCTCGACTCGCGCGGCCTTGCGCCGGACCGACTTCAGGCCATCGTCGTCTCACACGAACACGCCGATCACATAAGCGGCGTCGGCGTGCTGTCGCGCCGCTACGGTCTGCCGGTCTACCTCAATCGCAGAACCGCCGGCGCGACAAAGCGAATCGGGCGGCTCCACCGTGTGAACACCTTTGATTGCGGCACCGTGTTTCAGATCGACAACCTTCACATCCACCCGTTTTCCCTGTCCCACGATGCGGAAGATCCGGCCGGATTCACCATTCAAACAAACGGCATTAAAATAGGCCTTGCAACCGATTTGGGGGTGGTGACCGCAATGGTCACAGAGCACCTGAAGGGGTGCCGGGCGTTGATCCTGGAAGCCAATCACGATACCCGCATGCTGATCGACGGGCCCTACCCCTGGCCTTTAAAGCAGCGTATTCAGAGCCGGTTGGGGCACCTCTCCAACACGGATTCCAGGCAACTGTTATGTGACGTCGCCCATGCCGACCTCGAACACGTGATCCTGGCCCACCTTAGTGAAACCAACAACACACCCGACACGGCCCTGAATGCCATCGCCCCGGCCTTGACCGGCGCCCGCACCCGGTTCGAGGTCGCCGTTCAGGACCGTTGCACCGAGATCGTCTGCCTCCGCTGAACCCGGCTTGCGGCACCGCTGAAATAATTACGAATCTTGTAAATTTTCCTACTTAGAAAACGCGTTCGGCAACCAACGGTGGCCGTTCTGCTTATCATGAGACGCGAAAAAACGGGGAAAAGTAATGGATGTTCTGCTGACATTCACAGGATTTCATGATCCCAACTTTAAGGGACTGGTTGACCAAAAGGAACAGCCTGGACCTATCCTTTCCCTCCTGACCACGCACTCATTCAATCACGTTTTTTTAACGTATTAGGTTAATAATTTATTGACTTTCTAATCCTATGGACATATCGTTTAAAAACAAGAAGCTGGCAAAATCCTTCAATGAAGGTGCACAGTTCGTAAAAATCCATCGCAAATTACGTGCCAAAAAGATACGTGTTCGTATGAAAGCGCTGAGGGCCGCTGCAACTCTAAAGGACTTCTGGCCCCCCAAAAGCCCGCCTGAACGTTGTCATGAACTCACGGAGGGAAAAAGATTTGGCCAGCTGTCTGTTGATCTGGACCATCCCTATCGTTTAATTTTTGTTCCTGACCACGACCCTGTTCCGACAAATGAGGAGGGTGGATTGAATTGGTCCCAGGTAACGGCAATCAAAATACTAGGAGTTGAAGACACTCATGGCTGATACAGCATCAAATCAATATATTCCGGATTATTTAGTACCACCCGGAGAAATTCTGGAGGAATATCTCGAAGCCTACAGTATGACCCAAACCGAACTGGCTGCCAGGACCGGTTTAACCAAAAAAACCATCAATGAAATTATTAAAGGTAAATCGCCGATAACATCAGAAACTGCTTTGAAGCTGGAGCGTTCACTTGGTCGGCCGGCACATTTTTGGAATAACCTGGAAAGACAATTTCAAGAGGATCGCACCCGCTTTGCTGAAGAAAAGCGTCTGCGATCTCATTTGGATTGGCTAAAGAAAGTACCTGTCAGCCATCTGACCAAACTAGGATGGATTCCTAAAGCAAGTGATAAAATTTCTCAATTGAAAGAGGTGCTAAAATTTTTTGGAGTTGCTTCCCCTAAACAATGGGCAACCGTCTGGCAAGTACATCAGGTGGCCTTCCGTCAAACGCAACGCTTCGAGGCATGCGCCGAACTTGTTTCAGCCTGGCTACGCAAGGGAGAAATCGAAGCCAGACAGATACCATGCTCTCCTTTTAATGTGCGACGTTTTCAGGAAGTCCTAAATATTATTCGAGATTTGACTGTTGAACCACCTCATGTCTTTCAACAGCGGCTGATTGAACTTTGCGCTTCCGCCGGCGTGGCTGTGGTCTTTATCCCTGAGCTTCCCAAAACCGGGGTTTATGGTGCAACACGGTGGTTAGGCGATAGAGCCGTCATTCAGTTGAGTCTACGTTACAAAAGCAACGATCATTTCTGGTTCACATTCTTTCATGAAGCGGGCCATATTACCAAACATGGACGCAAGGAAATTTTCATCGAAGGCAATGACCTGGTCGACAAAAAAGAAGAAGAAGCCGATGCCTTTGCCCGCGACAGACTGATCCCGCCCACCGAATACAGCCGGTTTATTTCGTCATGGGATGGTCGAACCTTGGCACCTATAGAAGCCTTTGCCGAAAGAATCAAAATCGCAGCAGGTATTGTTGTAGGACGTTTACAACACGATAACCGACTACCTAATTCTCATGGAAATGGACTCAAGGTCTTTTACCGTTGGTCGGATCAGGACACAAAATAATTGGGATTACAGCTGGATCCTTTACAGCTGTTGTGAAGAGGGTTGCACTCAATGACCAATTTGATTTTGGGACCTGAAAAGGCACTTAATAAGGTTTGCAGCCGGGTTGTTCTTGCTCATCAGGGCGGGCGGTCTTGTTGCAAACCCGTCACCCTCGTCCGGTAACTGGAAATCAAGGGAGATTAAGACTTCTCTGGTCGGGCTGCCGGGAAAGCTTGTGAAATGGGATTTTGTTATTTAAAATCTGTGCGTTGCGAGAATCACTGGATAAGAGACTGGGTTACGGTAAATCGGCGTTCCCTCCATGGACATGATGACTGGCGGCTGTTCAACATCCGAGAACTTGAAAGTTTGGTTGCGCTCGATCAGCACAACCCGGCCCTTACCGAATCCCATCCATTTCAAAATGTAAGTGAGGGGTACTGGTCGTCAACGACGAGTGTTTACGACCCCACCTGTGCCTGGGTTTTATACACTGACGATTGCAACGTGGGTGTAGGATTCAAGGAAAAAGCAGATTTTTCTGTCTGGCCCGTGCGCAATGGAGTTTCTTGAAGTTCTCGATGAAATGGCCCTTATTTTCAAACACTGGTACCCTATCAATGATATCCTTTTTCCGAAAAAGCGTCGAGAAACCGCAACGCGGAATCCTGCCCCTGGATATACAGGTCAAAGCCTGGCGCAAAGTCAATCGCAAAATGAACTGGAATATCGGGCAGGCTGAATTCGAAACAATCGGACCTGAACCAGAGATATCGCAAGTCGATCGCCGTGACGGTTTTGCAGGTGTCATTTTATCCTATGGTTTCGGTGATGATGGTCATGGCCATTCCGATACCTCGTTGTCCGGGCGATGCGCCTGGGATTTTGCTGTCAAACGGAGAAAACCAAAAACCTGGCAGTGCGAATATATCGATTTCGACCATAGCGAACATTTTCGTTTGCGGCCATCCGCGCCTCTGAGGCCTAAAGGTTTTTACTTCTCCAAATTCAGACAAGGGGAGCGGTTTCAGCACATAGCGGTTACAGAGTTCCGAAAATAGATAATTGTCATTTTCACAATGGTGATTACCATCAAGAAAACAAAAAATTTAGGTGAGAAACGGCATGAAAACAATCGCAAAAATGATCTTGTTGCTGATAATAATCGGTTTTTCAACGCCAATATCAGCAGTTAGCGGGCAAAAGTTAAACTTAACGGCAAAAAAATCATCACATCAGTTCCCGTTTTTCGACTCGCCAACCCCGGTCTGGGCATACAATGGGTCGATACCGGGCCCCACCATTCGAGGCCAGGAAGGGCAGATCATCGAGGTTGAGTTCATCAACCACCTGGACGAACCCTCCAGCATCCATTGGCATGGTTTGATTGTCGACAACGCCATGGACGGCGTTCCGGGTGTTACCCAGGACCCGGTAAAACCAGGAGAAAGTTTTAACTATCGGCTGAAGCTTCAAAATGCCGGAACATACTGGTACCACCCCCACCTCAATGGCAGCGAGCAGTTGGGGCGCGGCCTCAAGGGTGCGCTGATCGTGGAGTCGGATGAAAAACTCCCCTGGTCTCAGGACATTGTCTGGCTTATCGATGATTGGTTCCTTGAAAAAACCGGTAGTATCTATCCCCGCTTCAACACCGGACACGATCTGATGCACGACGGTCGATGGGGCAATGTCGTCACCATCAACGGAAATTTTCAACCCGCGTTTTCGGTATCTCCAGGGGAACGTATCCGCATCCGACTCATAAATGGTGCAAACGCACGGGTGCTCATGCCTGTCTTTAACGGGATTGATGCCAAGGTGATTGCGGTGGACGGAAAACCAGTTTCACAAATTTTCAGATACGAGGGCTTCGATCTCGCTCCGGGCAATCGAATCGATTTAGACATTGTCATACCGACCGAAGCACACGGACAGACCTACATTGTTGAAGATGGATTCACGCGAAACAGATTCCCGTTGGCCTCAATCAAGGTAGAAGAGGTTCCATCTGTCCAAACACCGGTATTCGATCCACCGACAGCTGAAGATTTTTTGCCGGCAGAAGTCTTTGCAAGCGTCGCGCCATTCAAAACGTGGGAACTCGATGCCATCCGGGGAGGGAAATACGGCATTGGGTGGGCAATAAATCGTCTGCTGTGGCCCAACAGCGACAACGCCGATATTCGGCTGGGACAGCCGCAAAAAATCGTTTTTAAAAATAACAGTTCACGCCTGCATCCGATGCACATCCACGGAACTTTTTTCAGGGTGTTGGAGAGGAACGGAAAACCTGACATCGAGCCTTTTACGAGGGATACCGTCCTTTTGGGTGCCCGGGAATCGGTCGTCATCGGACTTGTGCCAACCGAACCAGGCATCTGGATGTCGCATTGCCACATCCAGTCGCACGCGGAAGCGGGTATGATGACTACCGTCAATGTGACGCCTCAAAACCGGAACTGACTTTTTTTTTAAATTAAATGACCACTTAGCGGCATAAACAACTCTAAAGCCTTTCTCCTTTCCGTAATAGCGGAAAACACGAAAACCTCTTCACCGAGTCGTATGTAGACGCCACCGTTGTAGCCATTCACAGGGTTGCAAACTCCGATGCGCTTCAAACCACCTAATTGTAAGCGTTTACAGGGTGCCGCAGATGCAAGGCGTCGGGCGCGCAGTCGTACTTTTGTTCTTCAAGTGCCCGACAACAAAGCAGATGCGGTGCCCTGTGAACGCTCACGGCGTTTTTATTTCTGTTGCCACGATTCAAAGTGCACCCAAAGCACGGCACCGATCTCGACACCCTTGTCCTGGTCGTCTTTTTTGATCTTGAAATCGGCCTCGTTCAAGGCTGAGAAACCCCACCAACCGGCCTTGGGTGCTGCATAGGTGAACACTCCGTTCTGGTCGGCTTTGATGGTCTGGGTGACCATGTAATCGGTAGGAGCGGCGGCCTTTTTGTCCTTGTTGTAATATTC
>JBDNAO010000208.1:0-4237 GCA_039768375.1 Desulfobacterales bacterium
AGCGGCAGGGTTCCCTTGTCAGTCAGGTAGCCGATATCTTCGTTGATATCAATCAGTGATTCGATGCTTTCGCCGATTAGATTCTCAAGCGTATCCGGGGCGACCAGTTCATAACGGGTTCCGATGATCGGAATCCGTAGAACGTTGACGAGTTGCACCGTGGCTGTTTTGCCGCCGTGTTCCAATACGAGGCCGACGGTGCCCTCACCGGCGGTGAGGTTCTCCTGTGGTAGGTCGGGCCACTTGAGGCTGAGCAGGTTGATTTTCTTTGCCTGCAGCTCTCGGGTCGTGTCGGGATTGGTGGAAGGGTCCAGGCGAACGTACTCGAGCTTGTTCAACAGGGTGGGATTGAGTTTGTCGACGATGGCACCGACGCGCTGGGGGAGATCGGGCAGGTCATCGAGTCCGATTATGGGCGCGACTTTGTTCAGGGAAGAGGACAGGAACAGGGCGATTCGGATTTTGCCCTGCAACCGCAGCAAGGCGCTGACCTTGTTGTTCAGCTTCATTATAGCGGTTGTCAGCTGGTATTCCAATCGGTCGACGGAGGTTATGGTCGGGATGCGTTCGATCAGGTCGCCGTGTAGGATCACCAGACCCATGTAAGCCTTCTGAAACTTGACCTCGTCTTTTTCGATGACCTGGATCTGGATCGGGCTGATGCCGTAGTTGTTGGCCAGATCCTGATTGGTTTCGGCGCCGGGTTCAAGATCTCCTTCTTCCGGACTGACATCGTAGAAGCGGTAGTTGAAATACTTACCGGCATAGATGGCGTATTCCTCGAGCAGGTCGCGCAGGTATCGTTCGGTGCTGTTGTAAGGTGCCGGCAGGTTCTTGGTAAAGAAGACATTGATGGTCAGCGGTTCAGAGAGCGTGGCGACCGCCCGGCGGCTGGCCTCGGAGAGCGAGTACGCCCCGATGGCGGTCAGATCGAACCGCTGAAAAAGGGTGATGCCGGCCAGGTTCACCAGCACCACCGCGACAAGGTAGATGAAAAATTTGACGTACTTTCCACTTTTTACCTTTCCCACGATACACGATCTCCTTAATTTTTATCTTCGAGCGCCAGGTGGGCGGCGTATAATCCGATGAAGCAGATGCTGAGAAAATAGATGATGTCGCGCGTGTCGACGATGCCTCTGGAGATGTTTTGAAAGTGCTGGTCGACGCCCAGGTACGCAACCGTTCCCAGGATGCCCCGCGGCAGAAAAAAGAGCATCCTTTCGATCAGGGTCAGCGCGAAGCAGATGGCCATGCCGATGATAAAGGCGACGATCTGATTGCGGGTCAGGGAGGACGCGAAGAGTCCGATGGCCGAAAAGGCGGCCCCCAACAGCACGGCGCCCAGATACCCCCCGATGACCGGGCCCCAGTCGAGCTGACCAAGAGCGGCCACTGTAACGACGTAGCCGACGGTCGGGACCAGCATGGCGACGATGAAAGCCACCGCAGCGGCGAATTTGCCGAGAATTACATCATTGAAGCTGACCGGCAGAGTGAGCAGGGTTTCATAAGAACCGACGTTGAGTTCCTCGGCGAAGAGCCGCATCGTGACGGCTGGGACGACAAAGGCCATGATAATCGGCAGCATGGAAAAAAAATTCCTGAGGCTGGCCTGTTCCAGGATGAAAAAGGTGGTGAAAAAGAACCAGCCGGTCACCAGGAGGAAGATGGCGATGACGATATAGGCGATCGGCGAAACGAAATAAGTACCGAATTCTTTTCTAAATATGGGGACGACCGCTCGCATTTCAGTTCTCCTTGGTCAATTCGCGAAAAACGGTTTCAAGGGTCCGGGACTCCTGATAAAACTCCAGCAACTCCCAGTCGGTCAGCTTGACGGTGCGGTAGATCTCACCCCTCAGGTCTCTGGTGGACGGCACGGAGAGCGTGACCTTCAGCTGACTGTTGACGGCATCCAGTCTCAAGACTCCTTGGACGCCGGCGGTGGCAGACAGTTTCTGCCGCACGGCGTCGCTTTCGGCTCGCTGCAGGGTGAGATGGATCAGGCTGGTGCCGCCCGCCGACTGCTTCAATTTGGCGATGTCACCGTCGGCCACGATTTTGCCGCGGTTGATGATCACGACGCGGTCGCAGGTGGCTTCGGCTTCGCTCAGGATGTGGGTCGAAAGGACAACCGTTTTTTGCTTGCCGATGCGTTTGATGATGTCCCGGATCTCGACGATCTGGTTGGGATCCAACCCGGAGGTCGGTTCATCCAAAATGAGGATTTCCGGATCGCTCATCATGGCGTGCGCTAGTCCCACCCGCTGCTTGAAACCCTTGGACAGCTCTGCGATCGGCATGTGCATCACCGGGTTCAGCCCGCATAGATCGCCGAGTTCGCGAATGCGCGCAAACTTCCGGTCCGGAGGGATTTCACGGATATCGGCAACGTAGTTCAAATAGTCGAACACGAGCATGTCATGGTAAAGCGGTGCCGACTCGGGCAGGTATCCCATGATTTTCTTGATTTCGATGGGATGCCGGTCGATGTCGAGCTCCTTGACCCGGATTGTTCCGGTGCTGGGTCGCAGGAACCCGGTCAGCATCCTCAGGGTGGTCGTTTTGCCGGCGCCGTTAGGTCCTAACAGACCCAGGATTTCTCCCCTTTGAATCTCGAAGTTGATCTGATCCACAGCGGCGATATCGCCATAATTTTTGGTCAGATTTTCGACGTGGATCATCGGTTGCTCCTTTTTGTTTCAATCGGTCAGGATCACGGTACGTCAACCGGAGGGGCCGATGGAAAATTTTTCAAAACCTTATTTATAAAAAAAAGCTTGGTGATTGTCAATATACTTGCGGTCAACCATGGCTGATATCGGTAAAAATACAAAACCCCAATGCAGGCCTTAAGCCGCAACCAAATCAGTGTTCAGGTTTCGGGTTTCAGGATTTGGGGTTTGCTGACACCTGACACCTGGAACCCTATTCCCGATAAATCAAGTGGTTTCACTTAACAACACATCTTCGCATCTTGTGGAGAAGTGACAAACTAAGACTCTAAACTGATCGGTTCCAGGTTCCAGGTTCCGGGTTCAATGGTTATAAAGTCAGGAAGCACTAACGCCTGGCGGTGGGGTTAAATCGGCGCCGGACGGTCGATAAGCGCCAGGATTTTTTTCGACGTATACTCGCCGACATCCGCCAGGCCGTCGATGGGCATGAAATCGGGGGCGTTGTTTGAAAAAAGGCACGTCACGGAGGCGGGAAATTCCTCGTCTGCGCGGTAGAATATGTAGCACAGCGAAATCTTGGGCAGCGGGCTCACCAGAAAACTGAAGTCTCCACCGGTCAGGTGCGACGACGGCTCGCCTTGCAGGGCACGCGTAATCAGCGGTTGCGCCGCTTCGATGCGGTCTGCCTGCGGTGTCAGCGGGGTTTCGGTATGGGTGGTGAAGGCGCCGGCATAGGGCATGCTGTTCGGCAGCTCTTTGAAGGCTCTCAACGGCGCTACTATCCGGAGTGTCGGTCCGACGTGGCGGGCGTATAGGGAAATAAGGATTCCCGGAACACCGGTTTCTCGGCGGTCGTTCAGGAAAACGCCGTCCGGTGCTATCCGGCAGGTTTCACCGAACGCTTGGAAGACGAGACAGTCGCCGTTCCGCTCTGCGGGCAGCGTCGACGATAACTGCTCAAGAGGCGTTTGGTATAGAAGGCGCAGATTTTCTTCGATAATTTTGGCGTAGTTGTCAGGCATCGGTGTTATCTTATCGGGTTAGGGTTCACGAAAAAAAATAAGTCCGCCATTTTGGGCGTTGCGGCGTCCGGCCGGCTGCAAAGAGGCTAACGGGAAACCATTACAGTGTCAAGCGATCACCCCATGCAAACACTCCGGATTGTGGAAGATGAGCGGGCTGCAGTCTCTTCGGCGGTTGACAAAAACCGTATCTTGAATCACAAGAATATGACGCCTCATTTTCTTCCCGTCATTCCGGTCGTGGATGGGCACTAGTGTCGTGTCATTTTTGAAGTGTCTCGACTGCCTTGAGCGACGCAATTGAATGCATATAAGGTTCCCGGTTCAAGCCCGCCCTGGCGCGACAGGACGTGACTACGAAATTGTTTGCATATTCTATAGACGTTGCTTTCCATCACCACATCCCTCCAAGTCGAGTCTGGGCCAGGGATCCAACGTTCAGCCCAGCCGCTGGCCTGAAAAGCGGCCAGTTTGATCGAGAAAGAAACTGTGCCATTTTGGCGTAGTTTCATATAAGGGTTGAGGGATGAAAGC
>JBDNAO010000209.1:0-5205 GCA_039768375.1 Desulfobacterales bacterium
CCGGCGAGGCTTTCCCGGTGCCCGCATTCCTGGTTCAAACAGGCCAGGAAAGAGCCCTCTTTTTTAGTCGTTTTTATAACCATGAAACCAGCGCCGCATTCCGGACAGACCTTGTTCACCGGTTTGTCCCAGGTGGCGAAATCACAGGTTGGAAAACGGTTGCAACCGTAAAAAATTTTGCCGCGCCGGGATGTCTTTTCAATCACTTCGCCGTCGCAGCCCTTAACCGGACAGTTGACGCCGGTTGGCTTGCCGGACCCGTTGGGATTCAGTGAGAGTGTTTGTTTGCAGTCGGGATAGCCGCTGCAGGCCATGAACTCACCGTAGCGGCCGCGTTTGATCACCATCGGGCGGCCGCATTTTTCACAGGTTTTATCGGTGACTTCCTCGGTTGCCGATTCGACGGGCTGGATCTGGCCTTTTTCATCCCGGATGTAGTCGCGGGAGTAGTTGCAGTCGGGATAACCGCTGCAGGCCAAAAAATGGCCGTTCTTACCGACTTTGATGTGCAAGGGCTTGCTACACTGTGGGCAGGAGAGTCCGGTGGGAACACCGACCCCCTTGACGCTGAGCATCTTTTCTCCGGCCACGTCCAGCTTCAACTTGAATGGATCGTAAAACCGGGTGAGAACCTCAAGAGAGCCGATTTCGGAAGACTCGACCCGGTCCAGGTCGTCCTCCATCCGGGCGGTGAATTCGACATCGAAGATTTCGGGGAAGTTGTCCACCAGAAGATCGTTGACGATAAAACCGAGTTCACTGGGGTGAAAATAGCCCTTGGTCCACTGGACGTAGCCCTTATCACGGATGGTGGACAGGATGGCGGCATAGGTGCTGGGTCGGCCGATCCCGTTTTCTTCGAGTTCCTTGACCAGCGATGCTTCGGAAAAGCGGGGCGGCGGCTGGGTAAAATGCTGTTTGGGGTCCAGCTTCAAAAGCGCCAGTACCATCCCGCGGGCCAGCTCGGGCAGGCTCAGTTCCTGCCGGGCGCCGCCTTTTTCGTCGTCGGCCGACAGGTAGAGTTTCATGAAACCCGCAAATTTGATCGTCGAGCCGGTGGCACTGAATCCGTAATCTCCGGCCAGAATCGATGCCGAGACGTTGTTGATCAGGGCCGGTTGCATCTGTGATGCGATGAAACGTTGCCAGATCAAGCGGTAGAGGGCCAATTGATCAGGTGAGAGGTAGGCGGCGATTTTTTCAGGCGTATTGAAAACCGAGGTCGGACGAATGGCCTCGTGCGCGTCCTGGACTTTCTTTTTGTTTTTGAAAAAGCGCGGTTTTTCGAGGACATAATCCGGGCCGAACTGCTCACGGATGAGGTCAAGGGCCTCGACCGCGGCTTCCATGGCGATGCGGGTCGAATCGGTGCGCATGTAGGTGATCAAACCGACCGGTTCACCGGGACTCAGTTCGATCCCTTCGTAGAGCTGCTGGGCAATGAGCATGGTTTTCTTGGCTGAAAAGCGAAGCTTGCGTATCGCGTCCTGCTGCAGCTTACTGGTTGTAAAAGGCGGTTGCGGGTTGCGCTTGGTGACTTTCTTCTGAACAGTGTCGACGACATACTGCCGGTCTTCGAGCCCCTTCAGAATTTCCCCGGCCGCCCTCCCGTCTGAGATGGTAATTTTCTTACCCTTTTTCTTCACCAGTTTGGCGGTAAAAGGCGGCGGCGTGTCACCCTTCAGGTGGGCGGTGATCGACCAGTATTCCTCGGGTTCGAAGGCCTGAATGGCGCGTTCTCTCTCACAGATGATTCGCAGTGCTACGGATTGCACCCGGCCGGCGCTGAGGCCGCCCTTGACCTTGCGCCACAGGAGCGGAGAGATGTGGTATCCGACCAGCCGGTCGAGTATGCGGCGGGCTTGCTGGGCTTCGTATTTGTTGTGATCGAGATCTTGCGGTGTTGCAATCGCTTCCCGGATGGCGTTTTCGGTGAGTTCGTGAAAGAGAACCCGATAAAATTTGCGTCCCTTTTTCTTCAGGATTTCGGCGGCGTGCCATGCAATCGCCTCTCCCTCGCGGTCAGGGTCCGGGGCCAGGTAGACGTGGCTGGTGTCCCTGGCCGATTGCTTAAGCCCCTTGATGACGCGTTGTTTACCGGGAATACTGTGATAGTCGGGTTTGAAGCCGTTTTCGACGTCGATACCCATTTCTTTTGCGGGCAGGTCTTTAAGATGCCCGACGGTAGCGGCAATGTTGAAATTTTTGGCAAGATATTTTTTAAGCGTTTTGACTTTTGTGGGCGATTCGACGACGAGCAGGGGTTTGGTCACTGCTGAACCTCATAGCAATAAAAGGGTTAATTTTGAATTTTGATCATTGTGATTTGCTTGTTATTGGCAATTTGGAATTTTTCACCGAAACTTCAACGTTTCCTCTTCGATCAAACTGGATGCCGGCGGCCAGAGGCGGCGCTGATAACTGACCCATCATTCGTTTGAATGATGACGCCGGAATGAGGCGTCGTCAACCCTTGTAAAAAAATTGCCCGGGGATTGTTCGACGATACCGTTCAGTTCCAGTTGAAGCAGGATGCTTGCCAGTTTACCGGGTGCCATGGACAATTTGCGGCCCAGATCGTCTATATGGACCGGATAGGGTTCCAAGGCGCCGCACACGATGGCTTCTTCAGTCGTGAGAGCGGGCGGCTCCTTTTTCGTGGGCGGGTGGCGATCGTCCGGCCGGATGCCTTCAAAGAGCTGACCGGCGATTTCCTCAAGAACATCCTGCGCGTTTTCGACCAGCTTGGCACCCTGCTTGATCAGCGTATGGGTGCCGATACTTTTAAACGATTGGACGCTGCCCGGCACGGCAAAGACCTCTCGGTTCTGTTCGGCGGCCAGACGGGCCGTGATCAGCGATCCACTTTTTTTTGAGGCTTCGACGATCACCGTTCCGTAGGACATACCGCTGATGATCCGGTTGCGGATCGGAAAGTTATGCGGTTCGGGCTTGGTCAGCATCGGAAACTCGGACAACACGGCACCGTTCCGGACGATCGTTTGAAACAGTTTGCGGTTTTCGGCCGGATACACTTTTTCCAGACCACTGCCGAGAACGGCCACAGTGCGCCCGCCGGATTGAAGGGCGCCTTCGTGGGCGGCGGTGTCGATCCCGCGCGCCATGCCGCTGACCACTGTCACACCGCAGGCCGCAAGTTCGGCGCTGAGACGCGCGGCCATCGAGAGCCCGTAACGGGTGGCAATGCGGGATCCCACCACGGCGACGGCTTTGCACTGAGATTCCAGCTTACCACGGACGTAGAGGAAGGGGGGCGGATCGGGTATCTGAAGCAGCAGTGCCGGGTAGTCCGGATCGGTCATGGTAACGATCCGAACGCCTTTTTGCGCGGCAAGGGCCATGTCCTGCCGCACCGATGGGTGAAGCCGGTGGGTTTTAATGCGGCGAACCAGTGCCTGGTTCATGCCCTCGATAACCTGAAAGTCCTGTTCTGCGGCCTGGAACGCCTTTTCGGGAGAGCCGAAGCGATCGATCAGGCGTTTGAAAAGGTGATTGCCGATACCCGGCACACTTTTCAGAAGAAGCCAGGGCAAGAGCGCTTTCGCCGCACCAGTAGCCTCAATTGGGACGGGCTTCGTCGGGACCCGATCGCGATAGTCGTCTTGAAGGTGGTGCAGACCGGTGCGCGGTGCGGTTTTCCGACCTTTTTCCGTCATGGTCACTTCTTCGACCGCTGCCAGGCCAAGAGAATAGGACTGGCCACGTAAATCGAAGAGTAGGTGCCGACGATGACGCCGATCAGCAGCGCGAAAGCGAAGTCATGAATGATACCCCCGCCGAAAAAATAGAGGGCGAGCACCACGATAAGAGTGGTTCCCGAGGTCAATATGGTCCGGCTGAGGGTTTGGTTGACGCTGCGGTTGATGATGAAACCAAGAGATTGCTTGTGGTACTTGCGCAGGTTTTCGCGAATGCGGTCGAACACGATGATGGTGTCGTTGAGCGAATAGCCGATGATGGTCAGCAGGGCGGCAATGATGGGCAGGGTGAACTCTTTGCCGAAGATCGAAAAAATTCCCACAGTTATAGTGACGTCGTGAATCAGGGCCACGATAGCCCCCATGGCGTATTTGAGCTGCAAAACCCAGAACAGAAGCAGTGCGACCACCAGGGCTGCAGCCATCAGAAAAGGAACGCTGACGTGAAACAGCTGGAAGACATACAAGGCCCCCGCCAAGGCGGCCGCCATAATGCCGCTGATCATCCATTTGAACTCGAAGCGTCCGGAGATGTAGATCGTGATGAAGAGCAGCGCATAGAACATCGCCAGAAGGGCTTTTTCCCGCAGGTCTTTTCCGACTTGAGGACCCACCATCTCGACCCGCCGGATTTCGACCTCGCTGCCGGTGGCAGACTTCAGTTTATCCTGAAGGTGTGTCGTGAATCCTTCGGAAGTTTCGGTGAAACCTTGCGTTCGGATCAGAAATTCGTTTTCGTTTTTTTCGCCGAAGCGTTGCACCGACGGTTGCTCGATACCGCTGTCGGCCAAGCCCGATTTGACGGCATCTATACCCACCGGGGATGAGAATTTGACCTGAATCACCGTCCCCCCCGCGAAATCGATCCCGTAGTCCGGTCCCCCCTGGATGACGAGCGAGGCGATGCTGATCAGGATCATGGCCAGCGATGCGGCATAAGCAAATTTGCGCACCCCGATAAAGTTGATGTTGATATCCGGTTTTATGAACTGCATTAAGGATCCCTCTCTAAGAGTGAAAAATGAGCACGAGTTCCGTTTGACGGTTGCGGCTTCGGGTCATCCGGTGCTTCGCCGCGGTGAAATCAGATGCTCAAGTGCTTCAGGCTCCGTCCAATCAACAGGAAGTCGAAAATCTGCCGGGTCAAAATGAGTGCCGTAAACAGACTGGCGATCACACCCAGACTCAAGGTCACGGCGAACCCCTTCACCGGGCCGGTTCCGAACTGAAAAAGGACCACGGCGGCGATTAGCGTGGTGACGTTGGCATCCAGAATGGTCAGGGTAGCCCGGTCGTAACCGGCATCCACCGCAGCCCGCAGCGTTTTCCCGAGGTTGAGTTCTTCGCGGATACGTTCGAATATCAGCACGTTGGCATCCACCGCCATACCGATGGTCAGGATTATGCCGGCGATGCCCGGCAGCGTGAGGGTCGCCTGGAAAGCGGCCAAACCGCCGCCGATCAGCAGAATGTTGAGCAGCAGGGC
>JBDNAO010000210.1:0-6102 GCA_039768375.1 Desulfobacterales bacterium
ATGCCGGGACGCAGTCGGCCACCATGGTAGTGCGGGCCTTGGGAGAAATTTGTCCGCGTGACGCCCTGCGGGTGTTCAACCGCGAACTCCTGATGGGATTGGCGCTTGGCCTCACCCTTGGGTTGATGGCCTATTTTCGCGTTTTCCTGCAGGATCATAACATGATCCTCGGCTGTATCGTGGCCACGGCCCTGCTGGCCACACTACTGACGGCGAACTTGGCCGGTGCGCTCATCCCGCTCCTACTTAGGCGTATGGGACTCGATCCGGCCTTGACCGCCGGGCCCTTCATTGCCACCATCATCGACGCCGTCGGCATCACCCTCTATTTCCAGATTGCCGCAATACTCTTGAGAAATTTTAACGCCTGAACGAATACTTAGAAATGGGGATGAGATCATATGCCGGAGTCCGCCCATATGAGTGTATTTTCACAATACTGGGGTGGAAATTTCACAATCATTTGTTTATAAGTAATTGGCTTTAAATTTAAACATCTTTAAATATTACGAATTCTTGTTTTTTGACCAGTGGCACAGAAAATGCTTCAGCTGTTTGGAAGACTCGAAAAAACGAGGTCATCATGAACAGGTTAAAGCGCTCTGTCAGGAAAACCGTTCGCTGGCTGGAAAATCAACTCATTCGTTACCACCTAGCCCGCCTCCTTAAACCGACCCGGTTTTGACGAACGCTTTCTCAGCGCCATCGATGCTTCGCGACCAAACGTCTATCCAAATAATCGATAGGATACAGAGGAATGGAATCTAAATGGATGGATCGCAGCGAGAAAAGTGGCAAGAAACAGCTGATCAAACAATACAGAAAAAAGTTTCGGATTCGTGAAAACCTCGATCATTATTCCGCAGAAGATTTTCGCACCGCCGAGAAAAAATTCCTGAAAATGTGCTTGACAAAAGGGCAGTGCTGAAATTTATCCCGCGATGTCTTCCCTCCTGAAGACAAACCGGCTTCTGATACGGGGTTGATGCACCTCATGCGCAGAAGCGGCCATCACCACGCCGGTAAAACAGATCCGTCACCTCAGATTTCGTTCATTAAAAAAACAGGCCGGCTATTCGACGGGATCGTCACTATCAATCGGCAGCCAAATTACCGATTCGCGAAAGCTGCTGTTCCGAAGATGGTGGGACATTGTCGAGCCGGTTAAAAATTTCGGATATTCCCCGTAACCGGCCGGACCGATCGAACATATATTGATTGCCGCTCTGCAACCGACCCGCCTGTCGGCATCAAAAAATACTTGACGCCACCGATTTCTGTGCTTAGCGGTAAGAGAATTTGGAGATCGCTTAGATGAAAAGATATCTCATTCGATTTCAGACGATCTTGTAAAAATCTTGGGGTCCGAACAAACGATACGAACATTTTAAGATGTGTTGGTCATATGCTAAAGCGAAAACGTAATGAAGCGCGGCGCAGCGTTCAGAAGATTTGCGCAGTTGCCAAAAACTCATCTGATTGAGGAGGCTGGAATGGACAAATGGGAATGTCCCTGTGGCTACATCTACGATCCGGAAGAAGGAGATGCTGAGAGCAACATTCAAATCGGGACAGCGTTCGAAGGTCTTCCAGAGGACTGGGTTTGCCCTAAATGCGGAGCGGAAAAGGAGTTTTTCGAAAAACTCGACTGAGTTTTCACGCCCATTCTGACAGAGATGTTGCCATGATTGCATGGTTGATTATCGGCGGAGGAATACACGGGACATACCTTTCTCACCTGCTGGTCAATAAAGCTGGATTGAACCGGGATGAAGTTCGTGTTCTAGATCCACATCAGACACCTCTGGCAAGCTGGAATCGGAATGCGACCAATTGCGGGATGCGTTTTCTGCGCTCGCCGGCTACCCACAACATCGACATTCCGGTTCTTTCGCTGTATCGGTTCGCTCAGTCTCCGGCCGTAAAAGAGATGGCCGATTTTATACCACCGTATAACCGTCCTTCGCTGAGCCTGTTTCAGAGGCACTGCGACCACGTCATCCGACATTTCCGGCTGGAAGAGTTGCGAATTACCGGTCGGGCCTTAGCACTGCATGTGCATAACCGTCACTCACTAACCGCCGAAACCTCGGTCGGTTCCATTGCAGCCCGAAATGTTATGCTGGCCATGGGGCTGGGTGAGCAGCCCAACTGGCCTTCCTGGGCGCGCCGTCTGCAGCAAGCGGGCTCTCGGATCGATCATGTGTTCGATCGTAGATTCAGGACTGCCGATATACCTGAGAGCACAGAAAGCGTGGTTGTGGTCGGTGGTGGGTTATCCGCTGTGCAGACGGCTCTGATGCTCTCTAAAAGGCTGGCCGGCACGGTTCGGCTCCTCTCCCAGCACGACCTATATGAAAGCCAATACGATTTCGATCCCTGCTGGATCGGCCCGAAATGCCTGCGGGATTTTTACCGGCAGGATTACGTTAGCCGGAGAGCAACCGTCGACCGGGCCCGGGTCGGCGGAAGCCTTCCCGGTGAGATTGTCGAAGAGCTCCGCACCGCCCTCGACACAACGGGCCTGCACTTTCAAAAATCCCGCATTCGAAGCGCGGTTCCGGATGGTAATCGCATTCGCCTGTATACGGATACCGGAACGGTGTGGGCCGATGCCGTTGTCCTAGCTACCGGGTTTCTTACCAATAGGCCGGGAGGAGATCTTATCGACCAGGTCATCGAAGAACTCGGATTACAATGCGGGCCCTGCGGCTTCCCGATTATCGGAGAGGATTTACGGTGGGCCGCAAACATCTTCGTCACAGGTCCCTTGGCCGAACTTCAGCTCGGACCTTGTGCCCGCAACATCATCGGCGCCCGCAACGCAGGACGCCACCTGCTCAAGGCGCTGATACCGCAGCACTGACCCGCGACCGCCCCTAATCAGGTGCCGCTTATCGTGCGGGCTTGACGATACCCATAACCTTTCGTTCAGAAGGCGAAGAGGAAAATCGATGTGGGAAAAAACCCGGTTCAACGATTCGGTGATATCGTCACCGTCAAGCTCTTCGATCGCATGATCGATCGCCAGACCCGCGCGCTGAGCCGTATGTTGCAGGAAAGCATTGCCGCCGCCGGCGGCAGGATACGACTGCTGCTATCCATCGATACCCAGATGCCGGCGCGCAGTCCGGAAATGCTCTTCGAAAACCTTCATTTCCTCCGATTACACGCCGATCAAATCGAACGGATCGCTATCATCGGCAGTAAGGCATGGGAAAGAACGAGTATCGGTCTGTTTGGTCTATTCGGAGGGATCGACATCGGCTATTTCGACCGGTCAGAGGCTGTGGAGGCGATCCGGTGGCTTCAAGGCAAAGGCATCAGCGCTCGATGACACCTATCTCATCATACAACCAAATAGCCGCGGCCTTTTAGTTGGGCGCGGACACCCCACCGTTTAGACGTGATTGACGCCGGAATTGCTGTAACGGCCTATTTATCGGCAGAAACTGAGCACCGGTGCTCCTTGCACCTTGACATCAATTGTCCAATTGCCTAAGCTCCCCGAAAGTCAACCGGCGACCCCTTTATCTTATTTTTTAACGGAAATTCATTTCTTTAAGGTCTCGGCGAGAAATAATTACGCAAGATTGCGCAGGATTTTGGTTCGTCTACAAGGCACATCCGCCGGCGCATATCGGGATATGTGTTGGTGGATGTAACGCAGTAGACGGGCCAAAAAACAAGCAAGATGCGTAATTATTTTTTGCCGCGGCCCTTAACCCGTCGGGCAACAGAAGGAGGCGTAGATGGCATCTTTAAAAGGATCAAAAACCGAAAAGAATCTTTTGGCTGCATTCGCCGGCGAGTCCCAGGCGCGCAACCGTTACACCATGGCCGCTAAAATCGCCAAGAAAGAGGGCTTCGAGCAAATCAGCGCCATTTTCATGGAAACCGCCGACAACGAACTCGAACATGCCAAGGTTTTTTTTCGTCAACTGCAGGGCGGCGAGGCCACCATCACGGCTGGCTACCCGGCCGGTGTGGTTGGCGGCACGCTCGAGCAATTGAAGTCGGCCGCCGCCGGGGAACGCATGGAGTGGACGACACTCTATACGGGATTTGGAGATGTGGCCGCCCAGGAGGGTTTCAAGGACGCCTCACGGGCTTTCAAAGAGATTGCGGAAATCGAAAAGTGGCACGAACGCCGCTACAACAAATTGATCGAGGCCGTCCAGGTCGGAACCGTATTCAAAAAACCCCAGAATGCTCTCTGGAAATGTCGCAACTGCGGTCGTGTCATCGAAGCCGCCGAGGCACCGGAAATATGCCCCTCCTGTGATCACCCGCAGGCCTACTTTGAACTTTTAGCAGAAAACTATTGAGTTTTTGTCCACAGCTGGCCCTTTCCCGCATTATCGGCAAAATCGATAGTGCGGGGTGCCCGAGTACGCCTCCGCGCCGATGGTTGAACTTACGGGAAATGGCCCATTTCTGATTCGGAAGCTGAACTGAATTTTTTAAAAGAGCCGTGATGGCTTCAGGCCGCGCCGGAAAGAAGAATTCCGGATTTTTTACCGCCGATCCAGGCCTCGAGAGTTAACGGGCGAAAAAGGCAGCTCGTGAGGGGAACCCACTGACACTGCGCACTGATCTCAACCCCTTCCTGAATAATGGCAACCGGCCGATCGACCGACACCACCACGATGAGGATGTTCGGCCGCTCGGCCGTGAATCTCAAGGCTGAGTTGAAACGCGCCCCCCGGGCCCGATCCTCTCCCGGTATCGCCCGGCCGTCAAGCAGACAGGCAAATCCGTGCAGACGCAGGTCCTGGCCGATGTGAAGGGCACCGTCCACTTTTGACAGCGACTTTGCCAAGTCCAATAGGTGGGGTTGTCTGAGATCGAGCGGCTTGGCCAGTTTCTGACCGGAGATGATGACCGGTTCAAGGTTGAGGTCTATCACCAGTGTGCACCCGGATTTCGATTCTTCGGCGGCATGGACCAGCGCAGCCGTTATTTTGAACAGAAGGCTGCCGACCTGAGGGTCGAGTTCCGCTTCGAGCAGGGCCTCCTCCACTTGAACCAGCTGGGCCTTTCGGGCAGTGGATTTGAAACTGCCGTCGGAAAAGCTGCACACTTCATCCGCGTTGAGGCTGAGGAAGCCGAAATTACCCCTGAAATCTGCCGTTAGAAAGAAAGGCGGCATCCTGCCGCCGGCGTTAATGCCGACGATGTTCGTTCCATCTGAAACGAGTTTACGGTCGGAATCCTCCACGGCCTGAAGCAACTTGCGAACATGCTTGAAGTTGTCGAGCAACGGCTGCTCCATTTCCGGGAATCGCGCCAGATAGTCGATACTTCCCAGCAGGGGTCGTTCGACAAAAACCAGCTTACCTCTGGGCATCATCTGTTCCTCACGCGTCCGCGAAATCCCGAGAACCGCGTCCAGAATCGGGTAAATCCGCAGATGGCTGTCCCAACCTAAGATGACATTCATCCGATCTACGATGTAGTCATGTACGGCGTGGCTGGCAAATTCACGCAAGAAACTGCCTGATATGCCGGTGTAAAGTTCTTTGTCATTGGCCATATCGTGTGAAAAACGCCAGGCCGCGTGCTCTAGCCATCGCTCGGTTGGTCCGATGGAACACATGTCCGGATGGTGATCGGTAAACCACATTTGGAAAAACACCGAACTGGAGCGTCCGCCGCAGGAAATAAGGCCGGCCAGCTGAAGGTTCTTTTCCGGCAGCATGTAGCTGAACCTGTTCTTGTCACGGCTGATAGGGATATTAGGTCGCCACTGATCGTTGTCCAAGTAAAGTTCTTTGAATCTGGGCTCGTGACCCCGCAGAAGGTTTTGGGGATCACAGATAAAGACGGGGTCGTCGGGCGCAATGGCGTATATCACAGAAGCGCGGCTCGGGCCGGAGAAGTGGGACAACCCGTCACGCAATCCGTCGAGGGTATCGCTGACACATTGGCAGGTAAAGGCATCAACCGTCACGGCACGCACTCCATGTGCAAAGGGCTACGGTCTCGGCAAGAAATAATTACACACGATTGCGCAGGATTTTGGTTCGTCTATAAGGCACATCCGCCGGCGCATATCGGGATATGTGTTGGTGGATGTAACGCTGTAGACGGGCCAAAAAA
>JBDNAO010000027.1:0-4748 GCA_039768375.1 Desulfobacterales bacterium
AGTTCCTTGTCGTTGTGGCTGCCGGCCTGGTTGAGTCCCTCGAATGCCAAGCCGGCGGTCAAGGAACCGTCGCCGATCACCGCAATCACCTTGGAAGGATCGTCTTTCAGGGATTTACCGCAGGCTATACCCAGACCCGCTGAAATCGATGTGCTGCTATGTCCGGTCGAAAAGGCATCGTAGGGACTCTCGGTGGTACGGGTAAATCCCGAAAGCCCTTCGTGACGGCGCAGGGTGTGAAACCGATCGCGACGTCCGGTGATCAGCTTGTGGGCATATGCCTGGTGGCCGACATCCCAGATGATCCTGTCTTGCAGCGTGTCGAAGACATAGTGAAGAGCGATGGCCAGTTCCACTGCCCCGAGACTCGAGGCGAGGTGACCACCGGAAACGGCGACCACGTCCACAATGACCTGGCGGATTTCTTCAGCCAACTGTTTGAGTTCAGCACGGGAAAGCTGTTTGACGTCTGCTGGAAAATTGATGTGATCGAGTAAAGTCAAAATAAAATCAGTTCCTGAATAAAATCGGTTCCCGATTTTATGAAACGCGGCTGCGCCGCTTTAAATAAATAGATGGTAAGCAACCCTAAACATGGAGCAATTAAGGTGAGTTTTTTGACCTCAGCGTTTGCGATTGATAACATATTGTGCGACGGCCCGCAGGGGGTCTGCTTTTTTATTAAAATATTCAAGAGACTGCAAGGCCTCTTTTACTCTGTTGGCGGCCAGTTTTCTTGATTCTTCCAGACCGAGAAGGGCAGGGTAGGTCGATTTTTTCTTTTGCTCATCGGTTCCAACCGCTTTGCCAAGCAAAGCCGGATCGCCTTCAACGTTGAGGATATCATCGGTGATCTGAAATGCAAGGCCTAAGTTCTGCGCGTATGAGTCGAGATGCTGAATTTGTTCCAGTGTGCCGCCGCCCAGAATGGCTCCGGTTTTAATGGCGGCATTGATGAGCGCACCGGTCTTCATCAGGTGCAACTGCTCGAGTTTGGATAGGGCAATACGATGGCCCTGCGAGGCGATGTCCGCCATCTGGCCGCCGATCATGCCTTCATAGCCAGCCGCGGCAGCGACCACATGGATGACCTGCAGTTGTCTATCGGCCGGAACACCCGCCGTGCCTTTCTGCGATGCCAGCAGTTGAAAAGCCAGCGTGAGCAAGGCATCGCCGGCCAGGATGGCAGTGGCTTCGTCAAAGGCCACGTGGCAGGTTGGTTTGCCGCGCCGCAGCGCATCGTCGTCCATAGCCGGCAGGTCGTCATGGATGAGAGAATAGGTGTGGATAAGTTCTAAGGCGACTGCCGCAATCAGGGCGTCTTCGGAGCGGCCATCGACTGCCTCGGTGGATGCCAGACACAAAACCGGTCTCAGACGCTTGCCGCCGGCCATCACGGAATAGCCCATGGCATCCGCAATGCGGCTTGAGGCAGCCGGCGGCAGCAACCGAACCAGCCGGTCATTGACCTGCTGTTGTTTTGACTGCAGGTAAGTTTTCAGGTCGAATAGGGGAGGTGATTCCATTGAGTCGGTTAGGCCAGTTTAGTCGGTTGAAGGATACAATCGATCTAATCAGTCATGGCTTCGGGATACCACGATGCATGAAAATGACACGCCGGAACCAGGATGGGCGGAGACGCCACCACTGGTTGCAGATTTTGAGTTTCAAGTTTCAAGTTTCAAGTTTCTGTTTACAGTGTCATCATCATCCTCGAAAGGTTTGCTTGAAACATTTCCCTGCTGGTCCTGAAGCAAGAGGTTGATCTTTTGTTCGGTTTCGTCCAGCTTTTGGGAACAAAAGCGCGTCAACTGAATCCCTTCTTCGAACTTGCTCATGGCCTTTTCGAGCGGCAGATCGCCGGATTCCAGTTCTTGCACGATTTTTTCGAGCAACTGCAACGCCTGTTCAAACGATTTTTTTGCCATTCTTAAACTTCTCCTTCACATCACAGGTCAAGGATCCCCTGGCGAGAACGATCTCCAGCGCCTGCCCATGCGATACGGTTGCCGAATCCCGCACGATAATCGTTTCAGGCAGCGTGCGGGTGATGCTGAAGCCGCGCGCAAGGATGGCGGTGGGATTCAAAGAATCGAGTTTTGCATTAACTTCTCTCAGCCTTGCCTGACGACTCGAAACGCAGGACCGTATGAACTGGTGCAATAAAGCACTGTTAACATTAAGTTTTTCATTAAGTTTAGTGACATAAAAACTCGGATTGTTATAGGATAGTTTGTCAAATCGCCAAGCGAGGCGTTCCCGGCGCATATGGACTTGGTTCATCATGGCCCGTATCAACCGGCCGGTGTCTTCGTCCAGCTTCAACCGATGATCGATAACCTTCTTTTTGGGGTCCGTCAACCTTTCACGCAGACTGCCGACCTGCAACCGATAATTCTTAATGTAACGCTGTAGGTTTAAAATTATAAGATATTTTAATTCATTTATTTTTCGATATAAATCTCCCTTGATGGGGACAACCAGTTCGGCGGCGGCTGAAGGCGTCGGTGCCCGTAGATCGGCTGCGAAATCGGAAATGGTATAATCGGTTTCATGGCCGACCGCCGAAATAATCGGTATTTCAGATGAAAATATCACTCGGGCCACTGCTTCGGAATTAAAGGCCTGCTGGTCTTCAAGCGAGCCGCCGCCGCGGGCCAGAATGATGACGTCGACCGATCGCAACCGGTTCAGCAATTCGACGGCGGCAACGATAGCGGCAATTGCGCCGTCACCTTGGACTCTGACCGGTACGATGTCAAGCGGAATGCCCGGAAAACGGCGTTTGACAATGTGAAGGATGTCGTGAACAACGGCGCCGGTAGGGGATGTGATCAGGCCAATTTTTTCCGGTAAAAAAGGCAGCGGTTTTTTATATTGCGCATCAAATAGGCCTTCATCGTCCAGTTTCTTTTTGAGCTGTTCGAACGCGACCTGCAAAGCCCCGACGCCTTTGGGTTCCAAATATTCGAGAATCACCTGATAGGAGCCCCTGGGCTCGAAAACACTGACCCGGCCTAAGCCGGTAACGGACGTTCCGTCCTCGGGAACAAACTTCAAGTTCTGGTTTTGACCTCTAAACATAACAGTCTGAATCTGTGAGGTTTCATCCTTTAGTGTAAAATAAAAATGTCCGGACGAGGGCATCCGAAAATTGGAAATCTCGCCGCTGATCCAAATAAATGGAAAATTTTGTTCAAGGATCACTTTGATCTTGCGGGTCAGTTCGGAGACCGTGTAAATATGCGCGAGGACTTGAGGGGCTTTGGGCATGTTTATTTACCGCTGAGTCGCGAAGGCCGCAGAGAATTATTATTCATTTCCTGCCGCAACGTCCCGTTAACAAGGGATAACCGTTCAGGCCCCTATAAAGACGAGTATCCGGCAGATAAAAAACCTCACCATGTCGTTGGCAGTGTTAGGGGCGACTTGTCGTAGTTTGACGGGAATTTGTTTGACCGGCTGCCCTACCTACATTCCATTAACGTCTGATAAGATATATTATGTAAACTTTTTGAAGAAGTGCGAAAATAAAGGCGCCGGGACCCCCACCATGTTATTTGGCGGCATACTTGTTGAGCAGTTCCCTCACCGCCGGCACCACGTAAATGTCCTCGTGGGCCATCCGGCTCAGGCACTGGGCCAGAAGCTTGGCCTTTTTGCGAAGCGGTTTGTGCTTGTCCATGATAAAAACGTTCTGTCCTTTGACGACACAGAAACCGCTCTTGACCTTGATGCCGGTAATCCGCAAGTTCTGTTCCGACACTTCCACCTGAAGTTTCTCAGCCAGTTGTTTAAGTTCCGCGTAAAGAGCTTCTGGTCCCATAATAAATTTTTCTACGAAAAATTTATGAAAGTTTTGGTTAAACCTTGGATCAATACAGTTGAAATTTAACGCACTGATGTTATATTACAATGGAAAAAATGACGAAGTTTAATTTTAGAGCGGCGCAGCCGCGTTTCATAAATTTTGGAACAAAATTTATTTAGGAGGCATTAATGGACTCAGTTCCGATTCGACAGACACAAACTCAAACCCAAGTCCTTGTCAACTCGTTCGTGCGCAGTGTCTACAATTGGATGGCGATTGGTTTGGCGCTGACCGGCTTTGTGGCCTACTACGTCTCCAACAGCCAGACGATGCTGAACATCATCTTCGGCAACCCGATCGTGTTCTGGGGTCTGATCATCGGTGAGCTCGTGATGGTGTTCACGCTCAGCGCGCGAGTCAACAAGATGCAGGCCTCGACCGCGACGGCCCTTTTCGTGCTGTACGCGGCCCTTAACGGGGCCACACTTTCGGCGGTGTTTCTGGCCTACACCAAATCCTCGATCGCCTCGACCTTCTTCGTGTGCGCCGGGACATTCGTGGCCGCCAGCATTTACGGCTGGACCACCAAAAAGGACCTGACCTCTTTTGGCAGCTTCCTGTTCATGGGCCTGATAGGCATCATTATCGCCTCGGTGGTCAACCTGTTTCTTAAGAGCTCCGGCATGACCATGATCATCAGCTACATCGGGGTCTTTCTTTTCATCGGACTGACTGTCTACGACACCCAGCGGCTGAAAAACATGGCCCTGACCCAACCCGCAGGCCTCGAAGCCGGCGTGGTGCGCAAAGGCGCCATCATCGGCGCCCTTTCTCTCTATCTTGATTTCATCAACCTGTTTCTGATGCTGCTGAGGATTATGGGGAACCGTGAATAAATTTTGACCGGGAATATCATTCCCGGTCAAAATTTATGAAG
>JBDNAO010000211.1:0-4519 GCA_039768375.1 Desulfobacterales bacterium
AAAAGTCGGACTCCGTTTTTATTTCAAAAACGACGGACAGAATCCAAGCGCATCATTCAAGGACCGGGGTATGGCCAGCGCGCTGAGCTACATTAACCACCTGATCCACCAGGGACTGGTATCCGAGGTGCTGGCGGTGTGTGCCTCCACCGGCGACACTTCGGCCGCAGCCGCCTTGTACGCGTCTTATCTGAATCCCCATATCAAGTCGGCCGTGCTGCTGCCCCACAAAAAAGTCACCCCCCAACAACTTTCCCAACCGCTCGGAAGTGGCGCAGCTGTATTTGAAATTCCGGGTGTCTTTGACGATTGTATGAAAGTCGTTGAACGGTTGTCAGACGAGTACGATGTCGCGTTGCTCAACTCGAAAAACGCCTGGCGGATATTGGGACAGGAATCCTATTCCTATGAGATCGCCCAGGATTTTGAGTACGACCTGAGCGACAAAGTCGTCATCCTGCCGATCGGCAATGCCGGAAACATAACGGCCGTGATGAGCGGGTTCTTAAAGTTCCATGAAATCGGAATCATCGGCGACTTGCCGAAGATCATCGGCGTGCAGTCGCAACACGCCAATCCGGTTTTTCGTTACTACCTTGAACCGAACCCGTCAAAGCGAAAGTTTGTGCCGGTTACGGTCAAACCGAGCGTGGCTCAGGCGGCCATGATCGGCAATCCCGTGTCCATGCCCCGGGTCATCCACTTGGTGGAGCGCTATAACCAGGAGGCTGGCCGGCAGCGGGTTTTTTTCGTCGAAGTGACCGAGCAGGCCATCATGGACTGGGAACTGCTGGCCAATCGCAACGGTCACATCGCCTGCACCCATGGTGGGGAATCTCTGGCCGGCCTGGTGATTGCCCGCAAACAGGGCCTGGTCGACGTCGGCGACATTGCGGTTATTGATTCCACTGCCCACGCGTTGAAATTTGCCGGTTTTCAGCAGATGTATTTCGAACAGCAGTTCCCGCCGGAATACGGCATCACAGTCGATCCGCAGTTGATCAACACACCGCTGTACCTCCACCCGCAAGGCCTGGAAAAATTACCGGCGCCAGGAAAACCAGTGAGCGGTCTTGATTTCGACCTGTTCGTGCAGCGGATTTCCGAGGAGATCGCAGACAGATTAAACCTGAAAAAACCTTGAGCGCCTTGTGGCCCCTTGCGCAGTTGCCAGGGGCGCTGCCGGCGACTAACCGACCGATGAGGGACATTGAATATGAGAAGAAATCGAATTTTGTGGGCGGCCTGTGCACTTTTGCTCGTCGCTTGCGCCGCAGACCGGACCGATTTACGAAAAAGGGAAGTCGCCTACAGAGACCTCGGCAAGCAATACTATCTGGCCGGAGATTTTACGAGCGCCTTGAAGTACCTGCTGGATGCCGAAAAGATGTATCCCGATGATCACATTCTTCAGAATTATCTCGGCCAGGTTTACCTGGCTAAAAGCAAGCCTGAACTGGCCGTCACACACTTCAAACAGGCTTTGCAGCTTAAACCCGATTATGCAGTTGCCAAAAACAACCTCGGGGTTGCCTACCTGAAGGAGCAAAAGTATGACGAGGCAATCGCTGTATTCAAAGAAGTCTCCGGCGATCTGTTGTATGCAACACCGCACTATCCGCTGACCAACATCGGCTATGCCTATTACCAGAAGAAAGACTACAAGGAGGCGGAGAGCTACTACCAGAAAGCATTGGAACTGGAGCCCAGTTTTCCGCTGGCCCTCAGGGGATTGGGGCGGACCTATCTGGCCATGGGCAAGGGTGCCGCGGCACAGGCGGCCCTGACCGCGGCCATCGACAGTGACCCGACGTCTGCAGAAGCCTACTACGAACTGGGAGAATCCTATCTTTTGCTGCAGAACCCTGCCAAGGCCAAGGCCGCTTTTCAAAAAGCCGTGCAGCTCAAACCGGATTCTCCCGAAGCCAAGGCCGCAAAGAGTGAACTGATGAAGCTGCAAAACAGTCCTTAATGCTGGTGGCGACACGATCCAAATAAAAAAACCCGCCGTTCTCAGACACAGAGAAGGCGGGTTTTCTTTTCTACCGAATGCGTTAGATAGCCTGGCGCTGCTCGAGCTGAACGATGCGCGGTGTGATGAAGATCAGCAGTTCATTGTTGGTGGTGTTTTCGTTCTGCGTTTTGAATAACCAGCCCATCAGGGGAATGTCCTTTACTCCCGGCCAGCCCGATTCGGATTCCTGTTCGTTTTTCTTTATAATACCGCCGATGACAATCGTGTCGCTGTCGTTGACCAACAGTTCGGTCTGGGCTTCGTTGACGTTGAGAGACGGTACGCCCAGGGTGATGGTACCGATGTCGTTTTTGGTGATGTAGATTTTCATCAGGATGCGGTCATCCGGTGTCACGGTAGGGGTTACCTCCAACAACAGGTCGATATTCTTGAACTTTACGGTCGCGTTGCCGGATGAATCCCGTTCCAGGTAAGGCCACTCGACGCCCTGCTTGATTCTGGCCTTCTTGTTGTCGAGCGTAACGATCTTGGGCGCGGTGATGATCCGGCCCTGTTTGTTGGCCTCCACGGCGTTGAGCGTGGCGTCCAGCGTCAATGGCGTCCCGGCCAACTTGGTGAAGTTGAACCCGACGGTCGACGAAGCGTTCGATGGGAAATTCATGGCCACGTCGCCGCCCCAAAAATTATTGCCACTCGTCGGACCCCAACTCATATTCCATTCGATGCCCAGTTCCATCGAGAATTCTTCGCTGACTTCGACCACGCGGGCCTCGATGATGACCTGCGGCGTTACGGTGTCGATGCGGCTGACGATCTCTTTGACCTGAGCGATCTTGGAGACGGTGTCGGTGACGATCAGCTGATTGTTGCGCCGGTCGACGCTGATGCTACCGCGGTCTGGCGTCAACACTTTCTGGGCCAGCGGCAGGACTTCACCTGTGGCATCCGAATAATTGACCGCAATGTATTCGGTGACCAGAGGCTCAAGCGCCTTGACTATCTGTTGGGATTTTTGTTCGGCGGCGATCTTGTCCTGTTTGGCCTTTTCTTCCGCCGTCAGGGTCGAAAGGGTGGCAATCCGAACGATATCACCTTCATATACCATGCCGAGGCGGTTCATCTTTAATACAAGGTCCAGAACTTGGTCCCAGGGAACCGGTTTTTCCAGGGTCAGGGTGACATTGCCGGTGACATCCTTGTCGATGGCGAAGTTCTTACCGCTGATTTCCCGGATGATGCGGAACACGTTCTTGATGTCGGTCTCATAGAAATCAAGGGCTATTTTTTCTCCGGTAAACACTTTGTGCGCCCCATAGGTGGTCACGGTCGGTGCTTTGTACGCCGCAACCGCCGCCATTTGCATTACCGGCTCCGGAGCGGGCGGCTGCACGGCCGGTGCAGCGGTTGGCGGCGGAGTCGGGGAGGCGAATGGCTCGCGTTCCGGGATTGCTGGCTCTATAGACGGTGACCCGGCTTCGGTTTGGGCCAAGATCTTCTTCCAGTCCGGCAAATTGGCCTGTTCGAGTGGTTGCGGCGCCACTGACGACGGGCCGAAGTGAATCATCAGGACGTCGTCTTTTTGCTCGACGTCGTAGTTCACGGCTTCGCGCAGCTCGATGGCGACCAGGGTCGTTTTCGGCATCGATTTCTTGTAAACCGGGGTGATGCGGTTGACGGCACTTTCGAAGCGCGTCGTAATCAGGGGACGATCGCGATATTTCGGCAGCTTGGTATCGAAGAGTTTCAGCTGCAGGAGTTTATCGGATGAATTTTTCAATTCGTATTGAACCGGTCGGGTGGTACCAACGATAATGGTTGATTGTCCGGCTTGTTCGCTCATAAAGTCGATACGGTTTATCCATGCTTCTTTTTCGGTCTCGGCAACCGCGGTGGTGGTTGCCGCAGGTCGCGAATCTGAAACGACGGCCGTTACCGGTTTTTCTTCAATCGGTTTAACTACGGGTACCGGCTTTTCGGTAGCGATAGAGACCGCCGCCTGCGGTTCGCTTCCAACCTGGATCGTCATTCCGGAAGCTAACGGTGTGGCCGTGTAATTCTTCAGGAAGTTCTTTTCCGTGTCGATGACCAAACGGACCTTGTCGGGATAGCCATAATAGCGAGCCTGCCGGATCCATTCGGTGTTCGCCGAAACCACCTGTTCTCCTTTGTGAGTACTTTTCAGGTTCGGAATGTCAAACACGATACGAGCCGGATTGTAGAGTACGAAGGATTTATAGTTTTTGATAGTTCCATCGGCCGTTACATTGAGACGTGTCAGGTCATCGGTCTTCATGACGGAAACGCCTTCGAGGAGGGAGGCCGGTTTTGTGTCTTCGGCCGCAGCGCTCAGATCTTCAGATGCACGTTGCGAATCGTCATCGATGGGGGCTGCAAACGGCTTGGCGAATTCTATTCGCATACCGGTTCCATCATCCATTACCTCATAAGGCGCATCCTGTTTCAAGGCGATAAAAAGCCGGGACATGCCCTGATCTTCACTGATCTGTGCCGCCTCGACCGATTCGATGAGTGAGTTTTCCGTTA
>JBDNAO010000212.1:0-4127 GCA_039768375.1 Desulfobacterales bacterium
CCCTGGCTCCACCTGGGCAACCCCTGGGAGATACACCGGCCGGAGATCGCTTACTATGTGAAATGGGGTGGACATACCGAATCCTATCATGATGATCAGGGAAATTATCGCATGCGCTGGATTCCCGGCCGCGAAGTAAAGGGAACGGCCTATGATACGCCCATCGCCGGATACCGGGTCAACACCTGCAATACCTTGCGCCTCTGGAGGGCGGAGGCCGTGGAGTCTTTCGACTTTCAAGAATTCAATGTGGGCGACTATTATGGTGCCGTGAATGAGAAGGTCGTATCGGAGACGGTGACCAAGGTGCTCTATCCCAATGATGAGCCGGAGGCCGGCAAAAGGCTCAGGCTCGCGCAGCAATACTTCTTCGTCTCCTGCTCCCTCCAGGACATGCTGCGGCTCCACCGCCTGATGGGTGGAAAACCGGAGACGTTTCATGAGAAGGTTGCCATCCAACTCAACGACACTCATCCCTCCATCGCGGTGGCCGAACTGATGAGACTTCTGGTGGACGAACACCAGATCGAATGGGAGCAGGCCTGGCACGTGACCCAGAGCACCTTTTGCTACACGAACCATACCCTGCTTCCGGAGGCCCTCGAGAAATGGCCCCTACCCTTGTTCGGAAGCCTTTTGCCAAGGCATCTTGAGATCATCTTCGAGATCAACCGACAATTTCTGGACGAGCTTCGTGTGAGATACCCGGGAGACGATCAACGGTTAAGCCGGATGTCCCTGATCGATGAGAAGGGGGAGCGATATGTCCGGATGGCCCACCTGGCCAGCGTGGGCAGCCATGCGATCAACGGGGTGGCGGAACTTCACAGCGAGCTGCTGAAAAGGGACGTCATGCGGGATTTCCATGAATACATGCCGGAGAAGTTCACCAATGTAACAAATGGCGTGACCCCGCGGCGTTTCATGGTTGTCAGTAATCCAAAGCTGAGCCGTCTCATCAGCAGCAGGATCGGTGAAGATTGGATCAGAAATCTTCAGGAATTGAGAGGTCTCGAGTCTTCTGCGGATGACCCGGATTTCCAGAAAGAGTGGCAAAGGATCAAATGGGAAAATAAGCAGGATTTGGCCCTTCTGATTCGGGAGCGCACCGGGATTGCCGTCGATGCGGACTCCCTTTTCGACATCCAGGTCAAACGGCTTCACGAATACAAGCGGCAGCATCTGAACGTCCTTCACATCATCACCCTTTACAATCGGCTCAAACATGACCCAAAGCTTAAAGTGGTCCCACGAACCTTTGTCTTCGGGGGTAAAGCCGCGCCGAGCTACTTTATGGCCAAGCTGATCATCAAGCTCATCACCGGGGTGGGAGAGGTCATCAACACTGATCCCGATGTGGCCGGCCGGTTGAAGGTGGTTTTCTTCCCGGACTACAACGTGAAGAATTCCAAATTCATCTATCCGGCGGCCGACCTTTCGGAACAGATTTCAACAGCGGGTAAAGAGGCCTCCGGAACGGGTAATATGAAATTCGCCCTCAATGGGACCCTGACGATCGGAACGCTCGATGGGGCCAACATCGAGATTCGGGAGGAGGTGGGAGCCGATAATTTCTTCCTGTTCGGCCTGACTGCAGAGCAGGTCTATGAACTGAAGGCCAAAGGCTACAACCCGAAACAGGTTTACGACTCGGATCCGGAACTGAGGGAGACCGTGGACCGGATTTCTTCCGGGTCTTTCTCGCAAGGAGACAAAAACCTATTCAAACCCCTGGTCGATTCCTTGTTGTACGGCGATCCCTATCTCTTGTTTGCCGATTATCGCCCGTATGTGGAAGCCCAGGAGCAGGTGAGCTTTGCTTATGAGGATCCAGCCAAATGGACCCGGATGTCGATCCTCAACGTGGCAAGAATGGGGAAGTTTTCTTCGGATCGCTCCATTAAAGAGTATTGCGACAAAATTTGGAAAACTCATCCTCTGCCTGTCGAACTCGGAAAGTACACGATCGGATAGGAGACAACAGCGTTTCCATCTTTGCAGGAAATACGCTCCTCATCAGTTATAAAGATCAAAAAAAATGTCGTGTTTTCTGCATGGTGGTGGTAATTTGGCAGCAAGCATGATAACCACCAACCAAACAGTCAAACAGAGAATAGAATAATGGAAATATCCGGAAAAACCGAAAGAAAAGCATCCCCTATAGGCGCGGCTGTCGATATCACTATCCGGCTCGGCGTTCTGGCAGTGCTTGTGGTCTGGTGTTTTCAGATACTCAGGCCCTTTATTTCGCCGGTCATCTGGGGGATTATTATTGCCGTTGCCGTATACCCCGCCTACGAAAAGCTCAACGCGAAGCTGGGAGACCGTCGTAAATTGACGGCTGCTGTGATGACACTCGCCGCACTGCTGATCATTATCTTGCCGGGTATCCAGCTGGCCGTTTCCAGCGTTGACACCTTAAAGACTCTCAGCACAAAACTGGAGGGACAGGAGTTGAAGGTACCGCCGCCGCCTGAGCGCGTCGGCAACTGGCCCGTTATCGGCAAGTCCGTGAAAAACCTGTGGCAGATGACTTCCGATAACCTCGAATCCACTTTGATGAAATTCGAATCCCAGATGATCGGATTCGCAAAATGGCTCTTGAAAACGGTCTTCGGTGCGGCCGTGGGCCTTGTGATGTTTGCCATCTCTCTCGTTATTGCCGGTGTCCTCATGGCTTCGGCAAAAAGCGGTGGGCAGATGACCAAGAAACTGTTCGTGCGTCTGGCCGGAGAACGTGGAGCCGAATTTGCCGAAATTTCGGTAAAAACGGTCCGCAGCGTGGTCAAGGGAATTATCGGTGTTTCACTTTTACAGTCCATGTTGGCAGGATTGGGGTTTGCCGCGGCTGGAATTCCAGGTGCCGGACTGTGGGCGTTCCTGTGTCTCATCTTGGCGATCATACAAATCGGCATCGGGCCGGTGATCATTCCGGTGATCATTTACGCATTTTCGAAGATGAGCACTCTGACGGCGGTCATCCTCACCGTCTGGCTCGTGCTGTTGGCCATATCGGATGGCCCCCTGAAGGCGGTTCTTATGGGACGCGGCGCCTCGGCGCCCATGTTGGTGATTTTTCTTGGTGCCATCGGCGGGTTTATTTCTTTCGGTTTCCTGGGCCTTTTTATCGGTGCGGTTATCCTGTCCGTGGGGTATAAGTTGCTCGAGGTCTGGTTGCGGGAGGATACGCAATCTTTAGCGGTGGTCGAGGCGTCCGGGCCGGCAGATTGAGTTTGGAAAATGGATAACATTTTCACTTAAATCACAATAATTCCGGAGAGAAACATTATGAAAGGTAAACTGACAATCATCTTTTTGATCGTTTTTTTGGCCAGCCCGCTATCTGCTCTGGAACTCAAAGGAACCCTTCAACAGATAAAAAAATCGGGTAAAATCAGAATCGGCTATCGTGAATCTCAACCACCCATGTCATTTTTAGGCAAAGACGGTGCACCGGCGGGTTATTCTGTCGATGTTTGTAAGGAAATTGTCACTGGAGTTGAAAACAAAATCGGTGGGGATGTAAAGGTCGAATATGTTCCCGTAACAGCTGAAGGGCGATTTAAGGCCCTGGACGATAACAAAATTGACATACTCTGCGGCTCAACCACTAAAACGCTATCCCGCAGTGAAATTGTCGACTTCACTCAGCTGACATTTGTCACCGGCGCTTCACTGATGACTTTAAAGGATAATACGGCTTTTGAATCCGGTCTTGACGGAACGAAAATAGGCGTCGTTAAAGGCACAACGACCGCTGCCGAACTGGAAAAACTAATTCGAGAAACATCGACGGATGCGAAAGTCGCCCTGTTCAATTCAACAAAAGAAAGCATCGAAGCGCTACGTCAGAAGAAAATCGACGCTTTTTCTTCTGACCAGGTCGTACTCATAGGTATCGCTTCAAAAGAGCAGGACCCAATGAACTTTGTGATCAAGTCCACCGTGTTTTCCTTTGAGCCTTTTGCGCTTGCCGTGCGGCGAAATGATGCGGACTTTCGTCTTGTTGCAGATCGCGTGATATCTAATCTTTCCCAATCAAAAAAGATACTGGAAATTTACGACAAATGGATTGGCAAGTATACTCAACAAAGGCTGCCCATATTCGATGCAATGGTCCAGCTTAA
>JBDNAO010000213.1:0-3068 GCA_039768375.1 Desulfobacterales bacterium
AATAAGTTCGCAATTTTGGGCGTTGAGGCGCCCGCCTGGCAAGGCGCGAAAACGCAGGAATATCTGGATATTCCGAGTTTTCGCAACGCGGCCAGACGGGATGCATCGGCGTCCAAAAGTTAAAGTTATTTTTGAGTGAGCCCTTAGGTCGAATCGCCCGGATAACCACTATTCCTAAGGGGAAACGAATCCTTATGTTCACTATTTGACAAGTCGGTGTCGCCGGTCTTATTTATTCACCTATAAGCGTTAGTTTCTTCCGGTCGCAAACTTTAGATCTATCGTCACGAGCAGGGGTGACCCGGCAAGGCCACCGGAGATTGCCGATCATCACCACGGTTGACGCGGCCAATACATTTCTTTCCGTTTCTGCTGCACGCTGAATGCTCGATCAGGTTCGCTCCTACCTATGGTGCGGTTGCCGACCGTCGCAGACGGTTTATCCAACCTGTGGATACGGAATTGCCGGAAAGCCCTATGCAGGGGGTCAATGATGACCTTATATCGTCTTGCCGTTTTATTGCTTATAATCGGATTAGTAGGGCCGGTGTGGTCAGCGCAAGATATCGACGGTCCACTGAACGCCATCGTAAAAGTACGGGCTGTCGTACCTGAAACCGCCCGAACGGCCGCTGCACTTGGAACGGAGAGGGAGGGCAGCGGGGTACTTATCGATTCGGAGGGTCTGATACTGACAATCGGCTACCTTATCCTGGAAGCCGAATCGATCGAGGTAGTTCTCGGATCGGCCGCACCTGTCTCCGCCTATTTCGTCGCCTACGACCACGAAACTGGCTTCGGTTTGCTGCGAACCGTGATTCCACCGAAAGTCGAGCCGGTCAAACTCGGGCGCTCAACCGATATCAAGGAAGGTGACGAGGTAATGGTCGCGGCTTACGGGGGGGTGGAAAACGCCCGCCGCGTCTACGTCCTGTCAAGAGGAGAGTTTGCCGGCTACTGGGAATACCTTCTGGACAACGCCATCTACACTGCACCGGCTCATCCCAACTTCGCCGGTGCTGCCCTGATTGGACGCGATGGGCGTTTGCTGGGCATCGGCTCCATTTCCACCCGCCTGACCATGTCCGGATACGGTCAGGTTTCCGGCAACATGTTCGTTCCTATCGACCTTCTCAAGCCGATCCAGAAGGCTCTCATGGCAACCGGACGATCCCAATACCCGGTACGGCCTTGGTTGGGAGTTTACCTGGAGGAAAGCTATGGCCGGTTGTTCGTCACGCGGGTTGCAGCGGACGGTCCGGCCGAAAAGGCGGGTCTGCAGCCCGGTGACATCATTCTGACTGTTAATTCGGAGCCGGTTAACACTCTGGCCGATTGTTACCGCAGAATCTGGGCTCTCGGAGACGCCGGAGTAGAAGTGCCCCTCGAAGTTCTCAAGCGCGTACGAGTCGAGCCTTTGAAGGTTCGCTCTTCCGACCGCCACCAATACCTCCACATCCAGCCGGTAAAGCGCAAGCAGCAGAAAATCTATTCCTTTTGAGAAGATTTGTCTATGTTGCAGTCGCCTCGGGGAATCCGTGTCGCCGGGCGAGATTGGCAAACATTTGTGACAACCCGGCTCCCAGCGAGAAGATCGAACCGATGTCGAGATTTTCGTCGGCTGTTTGATCGAAGTAGAGGTTGAGGCTCGATGCGAGCCCGTCTTCGGGCAGCCAGTAGCAGATCATGATGGGAACCTTGGGAAGTGGATGCAGGACGACGGATATGTCCGATTCGAACTGTTCCGCCACCTTGCGGCCGCTGAAGATGTGCACCAGGTCGTCAAAAAGGTGGGGGTAAGCATCGGCCACACGCTTCATGGGGGTCTCACAGCGCTTCTGAAACAGAGGGTAGCGCTCCATACCGTCGCTCAGCTCCCTGAACGACACCCAGCTTCCCGATACCGGCCGCCCCTTGCCGTAAAGAACATAGCTGAGAAACGGGACCGCCACCCAGGGATTGATGTGGATATCGGCGAAGAGTTTTCCATTTTCATCCACACCGAAATTCTTGCCGAGCACCTTGAGTGTCAGTGTGCCGTCCACGAATCGGCCTCCCGACTTTTCGGCGGCTTTCGCGAGGTCAATGGCGGCGACCTCGTTTTTGAGCTGTGCCAGGTAGGCGTCCCGGTTCTGCTCCGCGATGTTTTCAACCTGGTTTTCCTCGGCGCAGCAGTCAATGGCTTCAGGAGATATCTTCGGGCAATCCTCGAGCTTTCTCCTGCCCGTAAAGACCGCGCCGGCAAAAGCCAGGCAGGTCTTCTCACCGCATTGCCGGCAGTTCGACTGGTCGAGCAATTGAAAGATTTCCATGGCGTTTTTTGGTTTCGGCATGCGGTTTTTCGACCTCCTGGATCTTCTTCGCGATTTATTATTATTTTAGCATCTTCCCTGTCAAGCCATCCGTCACGTTTTTGCCGATTGCGTGTTGACCCAATTACTTGACAATGTATTAGAATTGTATAATCCATCTAATCATCGGCACGTATTTCGCGCAGCACCTGATTGAAATCTCTGCAGCCGACAGCAAACAGCCAGCCATCACAGCTTGCAACGTCAGCACCAAAGAATTCGACGCCGGGCAATTGGTCCACACCAATTGTGCCGGGAACCTTGTCTCGACATTGGCGTATTATTTGTGACAAGCGGATAATATACGATTTCAAAGGGGGACAACGGCCATGGTTACTTCTCTGAAAGATGCTGTCATCGACACCGTCCTCAATGCCACACCATCCACGACTCGCACAGCCGGCGGTAAGGAAATTCCCTATCCCTTTCCGTCGCCGGCCGACTGGCGAGATCACTGGATTTATTTCCTGCTCGTGGACCGCTTCGACAACCCGAGTGCGCCACCACGCTCCGCCGACCCCTGTGACACGTACCAGGGTGGTTCTTTTGCCGGCATAAAGCGTCGACTGCCGTATTTGAAGGATCTCGGTGTCGGTGCCATCTGGTTGTCGCCGGTGCTCATGAATCCGCCCTGGTTTGAATGGTATTGGGGTGGTTACGGCATCCTCGACTTTCTGCGCATCGAACCACGGTTTTGCGTCGACCCGGCTCTGGCCG
>JBDNAO010000214.1:0-5006 GCA_039768375.1 Desulfobacterales bacterium
ACCAAGGCCAACGGGCTCCAATACGAGGTTAAGATTATCTGTAACAAAGTTTGTGTATTTGAATGCGGATAAGAGCAGGACGTTGAAGACAATCCCGACGATTAAAAATATTTTAGCCGACGCGCGGCCCCTGAAATGATCGATTCCCAAACCGACGAAATAATTGACGGTGATGGAGGCGAGCATGATCAGTGTGAAGATCTTTTCTCCCCAAGCATAAAAAAGGATGCTTGCTAGAAGCAGAAAAGCATTTCGAAATTTCGGTCCGACGACAGCATATAGAACCAGGGTTATCGGCAGAAATAAAAAAAGGAAAATAACGGAACTAAAAATCATCTTCGCACACTGGTGAAAAATTAAAATTTGCCGTTGTTTCAATCAAAAAAACTTAACTTTATATCCTAAATTGATCTAAGTTTCAATCGGTAATCAAACCGGTTACAATTGGGGCACATCCGACAAAAATTTGGGGTGCGGCATCGATGGCCCATTTTAAGCACAGGCACCGCTGCCGAGGCGGCTGACGATGTCTTTCTCAAATGCCGCCTGGCGGCTTCCCAGTGATATATCGATCCCGATCACCGCCAAATCGACCGACAACGGCATCTGGTGGGCCAATCGGATGACGTCTTTTTCGGTTGTGCAAACGAGGTCGGCGCCGGATTGACCGGCAGCCCGCAGCAGGGCTGCCACGTCATCGTCCGAATACCAGTGGTGGTCTGCAAACCCGGTGAACCCAGCCAGATCACATCCGAGCGATTCGAGCGTCTCTTTGAAACCGTCGTTGCCCGCAATACCCGAAAAGCCAAATACCCTTTTGTCCCGAAGCGACCGCAGGTCAAATGCGGCTGCGGCCCTGACATCGGCCGGCGTTTGCCGGTAACGCGAGCCAGCCGCCAACCATTGCGAAATAAAGGGCTTATGAGAAGCGGTGTAGACCGGTTGGTTTCCGATGATGCCGCGCAGCCGACCCACTGCGGCCGTATCATCCTTTTCAGTTCGGGTGAGGACGAATATGTCAGCTCGGTCAAGGGCGGATACCGGTTCCCTGAGGATCCCCCGCGGCAACAGATGCGTATTGCCGAAGGGACGGGTGCCGTCCAGCAGGACCAGATCGAGGTCCCGCCTCAATTTTAAATGCTGATGAGCGTCATCGAGAAGGATCACATCGGGTCGAAACACCCTGATCGCAAGCATTCCGGACCGGAAGCGATTACGGCCGACAACCACCGGAACGCCGATCGTTTGCAGGCGCCGTGCCATCATCAAGGGTTCGTCTCCCGTTTTCTCGGCGGTCATGAAAAAAGTGCGGCCATCGCTGACAATGCCACCACGTTTCTCGGCCTCCCCTTTGTATCCCCTGCTGATGACCACCGGCTTGAATCCGTGGCGGTTAAGCATTTCCGCCATATGAATTGTCATCGGCGTTTTACCGGTGCCACCGACGGCAAGGTTACCGATAGAGATGACCTTACAGGGGAGTTTATTGGTCTTTAAGTATCCGGATTGGTATCCAAGGGCTCTCAAGCGCATCGCTGCACCGTAAAGCCGCGATAAAAGGTGGAGTCCGGCAGCCAGTTTACTGTTGTCTCCGGCCTCATCCGAGTTCATCACCTGTTGAATTTTATGTCTCAAGCCGGACCCCTTTTATCTTTGTCACGATAATCCGCGTCATTATTCCGGGTTCGCCAGGGCCGCCACGCTGGCACACGCAAAAACACAATTGGCAACCCAGGCTGCAACAATGGGCGGAAGGACACCACCGTATCCGAGGGACAAGCAGAAACTGTTCAAAATCCAGTAGAGGAAGGCCACTCCGATCCCCATGGCGATGACGGTGAAAAGGTTATCCCTGTATTTCCGTTTCACTCCGATTCCCAGCGCTAAGACGCAGAGGATTATGCTGACGAAGGGCAGTGCCATTTTCGCATGCAGATCGACTCGGTAGCGGGTTGCATCGTAGCCTTCCTTATCGACTGTGTCGGTATACTCCCAAAGCTCCAACACATTCATTTCCTCAGACTTTTTGGACACTTCTTCGACATCCTCGGGAAAAATCTCCAGAGTTCCGTCCCACTGCTCATGAAAGGCGGTGTTGTATTCACCCGTCTCCGGAGACAGCGATTGTTCGAGAATATGTTGGAAAACCCACTTGCCGTTCTTGAAGGTTGCCGAAGCGGCATCAATTTGGCGGATGAGACTGAACTTCTCGTCGAAGTAATAGATGGTAATGCCGGATATCGTCTGCGTCGATGGGTTGTAATACTTGATGTGGGAAATCCTACGGTTGCCCTTGATCCAAATGTTTTTTTCTTTTGACGCCAGAGCTTCCTTCTTATCGACCTCGCGGGTATACATTTGGTTGGCCTTACCGGAGCTGATCGGAACAAGGATTTCGGATATCATGAAATGCATCAAAGAAAAGAGTAATCCCAAGGAAAGGAGTGATCGTAGAAAAAAGATCATGCTGACGCCGCCGCTGCGCAAGGCCAGGAGTTCATTGCGCTTGTTCATCAATCCCAGAGCGATCAGTGACGACAGAAAGATGGCCATTGGAAAAAGCAGCACCAGGACAAAGGGGATCCGCAGCAGAAAATATACAGCCGCCCGCTGCATTGATACCCCCGCTTCGATGAAATCGTCAATTTTTTCAAAAAATTCTACGGCCAGGAATATGCTGACGACGGTAACGAGGATGATACCGAGAAACTTGAATACCTCTCGAATGAAATATCGATCGAGAATTAGCATGCTAAATAGGTGCCGGCTTGTTTAGGGCTCACTCAAAAATAACGTCACAACCCACCGTCGGTTGAGGACCGTCGGGGTTGCAATGAATTTTTCCGGCGGCCGCGACCGGACCGCTCAGGGTGTTTTATCACCCGTCCGGCTCAGCATATGCCACAGACGATAGATCGGCGCGGCAATCCGGAACGACCGTTCCCGCGCAGATCCGATCAGCAAAAACAACCCGAATGTCCCCATGACGACATTCGGTGCCCATATGGCCAATGGCGCCGCAACACGGCCACTTTCGCCCAGGATTTGCCCTGCGGAGAGCAGCAGATAATATATCAAAAAGAAGACTAAACCGACCACGAGACCGAGCGACGGACGCTCAGACTTCGACTGGATGCCGAGGGGTACCGCCAAGATGCCCAACGCAAAACAGGCAAAAGGCATGGCAATAATGTTGTGGAACCTGACCAGCATGTTTTTTTTTTGCCAATGGTTTCCGGCATCCTTCAGGTATCGGTTCAGTTCCGGCAATGTCATTACTTTCCATCTCTTGGCAATCCTCTCAAAGTTCGATAGGGCTTTTTCCAGGTCGAGGCGAACGTCGTAAGTTTTAAAGGTTACCGAATTGGCGGAGCGGCTTTCGAGACTGACTTGATTGATCCGCCCGTCGAAGAGCCTGAGATGATAAACCAAGGTATCCTTTTCTTTGAACAGTATTCCTCGCGGCGCCACAACCGTGGTCACCAAGTCCTTTTGCCGTTTGTCCTCGATGAAGACATCGATAAGATCTTTGTTTTTCAAATCGATATCGTTGATGTAAAGCATGACATCTTTGAAGCTGTCGTTGAATGTGCGCGGTTTAAGGCCGATCTCGATGTTCTGGGAAAAGATTCTGTAGGTCAGATCCTTGATAGCCTCTTGGGACTTCGGTGCCCCAAAAGCAGTGAAAAAAAAGGTCAGCAGATACGCACCGAGACAAAAGATGAAGACCGGCGGCAGCAACCGGTAGAGATTGATGCCGCCGGTCTTAACGGCAATGATTTCGTTGTCGCTGGACATCCTCAAGAATGTCAAAAGTATCGCCATCATGACCGACATGGGAATGACAAACATGAAGAAAAACGGGGTCGATAAAGCCAAGATTTGTAGAATAGTGAAAAGACCGACACTGTAATTGACGACCAGATTCGTTATTTTGAGCATCTCCGCCATTAGAAATACAAATGTAAAAAAAATCAGTATAACACCAAAAGGCGCGAAGAGCTCTCTGAGAATATAACGGTTAAGTATCGAATTGATTTTCATGGTCGTAAGAATGGGACAAGATTCTGCCGGCAGACGTGTTTTTACTTTCGATATAAGGGTATCCGCGGACCGAACGAGCCGGCATTGTCACTCCGGTCGCTGCTCCGGGCATCCGGACGTGCGTTTTTTTGCGGCCAACCATGGGCTGTTTCGTCGCTGAATTGCATCTGGTATAGACGATAGTATTCACCCTGAAGGGCCAAAAGCTCTTGATGGCTGCCGGCTTCCCTTATTCGTCCGTTTACCAAAACAATGATTTGATCGGCCTTGAGAATGGTAGACAAGCGATGGGCGATAACGAACGTCGTCCGCCCGCGCATGAGGTTTTCGAGTGCCTGCTGAACGACCTTTTCCGCTGCCGTGTCGAGAGAAGACGTGGCCTCGTCGAGAATCAGTATGGGTGCATCTTTTAGAAGCGCTCGCGCAATGCAAAGCCGTTGCTTTTCGCCTCCCGACAATCGCCCGCCCAGTTCACCGATTTTGGTGTCGAACTGGTTAGGGAAATCCTGGATAAAATCATAGGCGAAGGCCGCCTTGGCGGCAGCGACAATCTCCTTTTCAGATGCCTCGGGCCGTCCGTAGGCGATGTTGTTGCGGACGGTATCATTGAAAAGAATCGGTTCCTGGGTCACGATGGCGATCTGCCGCCTCAGGGATGCCAGGGAGACTTTACGAATATCAATCCCGTCAATGCTGATCACGCCCTGAGAGATATCATAGAAGCGAGGAATGAGATTGACCAGGGAAGTTTTACCGCCGCCGCTCATACCGACGAGGGCCAGCACCTGGCCGGGCTCTGCTTCCAGATCGATATCTTGCAGAACCATGTCGTCTTCGTATTTGAAATAAACCCGTTCGAATACCAAACGGTGGGGCCTGTTAATGAGGTCGACCGGCTGGGGATCTTCTGCAATTTCTGATTCCCGTTCAATAACATCGAACACCCGGTCAGTAGCCGCAAG
>JBDNAO010000028.1:0-2817 GCA_039768375.1 Desulfobacterales bacterium
AAATCCGGCGCAATCTTGTGGAATTATTTCTTACCGTGACCCTTAGTCAATGCATGAAATGAATGAATGCTCATTCATTTTTACCGTTAGTTGATGTCTCTGTCAAGTAAAAAGGTTTTGAGTTTCGGGCCTCGATCGATGCCGTTCGCGCCACGGAAGAGCACACGAAGAACTTGCCGATGACCGATTTTTCTGGATGGCATTTGCGTCAAAAGGGGGCCAGGCCAGCGAATCAACAGGCAGCGAACTGCGCTTTAACCGGTTGAAAATTATTCATTCTCGTTATAAGGTATGCTATTAAGATTCCTACCATCGGGCCTTGGCATAAAGTAGTTTTTTTAGCATGGTCGCGACGGTTTAACAACCAAAAAGGAGATTGCCGTGACGCGTGAATCCGCAGGCCGGGACAAACCCTGGCTGGCCAGTTACGAAAAAGGAGTCCCGGAATTCGTCGAATACGAGGATGTTTGCCTGCCGGCCTTTCTGGAACGCTCGGCCGAACGGTTTCCGGATCGCAGCGCTCTGAACTTTCAGGGCTACCGGATCCGCTTCCGGCAGCTAAAGGAGATGGTGGACCGCTTTGCCTCAGCCCTGTCGGCCTTTGGGGTGAACCGGGGCGATCGCGTGGCCCTCCTCCTGCCGAACACGATCCCGTGTGTCGCCGCTTACTATGCGGTTCTCAAAATCGGCGCAATCGTGGTGATGAACAATCCGCTCTATTCCGATCGCGAACTCGACCACCAGTTCAACGATTCGGGCGCCAAGCTGCTGATCACGCTCGATCTGCTCGGCAACCGCATGATCGATCTGCGTCCCAAGACCCGCATCAAACAGATCGTGATCACCTCGATCGGCGATTATCTTCCTTTTCCCAAAAATTGGCTTTTTCCACTGGTGGCAAAAAAGAAAAAGCTGGCGGCAGATGTCAAACCGGCCGACGACGTTTTCAAGTGGAAGGCGGTCCTGGCCGATCATCAGCCGAACCCGCCGGCCGTGCCGCTCGGCTTCGAGGATGTGGCCATGTATCAGTACACCGGCGGCACGACCGGAGTGTCTAAGGGCGTGATGCTGACCCATGCCAACCTCAGCAAAAATGTCCAGCAGTGCCGCGCCTGGTTTCCGACGTTTAAAGAGGGCGAGGAGATCATGCTCGGCGCCCTGCCCTTTTTCCACGTGTTCGGCCTGACCACGGCGATGAATTTCGCGATCTACGTGGGCTGGGAAAATATCCTGGTTCCAAAACCGCACCCCGAGCAACTCTTGGAAGCCATCGGCAAATACAAACCGACCTTCGCGCCGTTGGTGCCGACCATGTACATCGGCATCCTCAATCACACCAACATCGATCGGACCCCGTTGTCCTCGATCAAGGGCTGTTTCTCGGGCAGCGCCCCCCTGCCGGTCGAGGTGATTCGAGATTTCGAGAAACGCACCGGGGCTGTCATCGTCGAAGGTTACGGCCTGACGGAGACCTCGCCGGTCACCCACATCAACCCCTTCGCCGGCGGCAAGCGCAAGGTCGGCAGCATCGGACTGCCGATCCCCGACACACAGTGCCGGATCGTTGATTTGAACGACGGCCGGACCGACCTGCCGACCGGAGAAACGGGCGAACTGATGGTCAAAGGCCCCCAGGTCATGACGGGATACTGGAACAAGCCGGACGCCACGGCCGAAACACTCGTCGATGGGTGGCTCCACACCGGTGACATCGCCCAAATGGACGCGGAAGGGTATTTTTACATCGTCGACCGCAAGAAAGACATGATCATCTCGGGAGGCTACAATGTCTACCCGCGGGATATCGAAGAGGTGTTCTTCGAACATCCCAAAGTACAGGAGGCCACGGCGATCGGCATTCCCCATCCGAAACGCGGTGAGGCGGTCAAGGTGTTCATCGTGCTCAAAGAGGGTGCGACCGCCACCCAGGAAGAAATGATCGCCTTCTGTCACGAAAAGCTGGCCAAATATAAGTGGCCAACGGAAGTTGAATTCCGCACCGAGCTGCCCAAGTCCAACGTGGGCAAGGTGTTAAAAAAGGAACTGCGGCAGAAGGTGCGCAAGGAGTGATGGATGGACACGATCTAACCGCCGAAAGCCTCGTCCGCAATCTCGACGACCGCCCCGTTGGTCTCCAATATGGCCTTCATCTTTCCGTGGGTGACCGGCAAAATAGTGTGGATGAAAAATTCGGCGCCCTTCACTTGCCCCTCGTAAAAGGCCGCGTCTTTCTTTTTGGCGCCCTTTTCCAGGGCCGCAACGGCCACCGTGGCGCGCCACAGGTGCAGCCAGGCCAGGATGACGTCACCGCAGACATCCATAAATGGATGCGCAAAAGCAAAGGCGTTCAAAACCTTGGGCGACATGGCGGTTTGACCCAGGTGCAGGGCCGTCTCGCCAAGACGGTTGACCGCTTTCTCGACCCTGTCAACCAATCCTTTGAGGCGCTCGACGCCCTTGGCCCGAGCGAGCGTCTTCTGAATTTCACCCAACAGGTCCATAATCGGCTTGCCCTGATTCAACCCCAACTTGCGGCCCAGCAGGTCCATGGCCTGAATTCCATTGGTCCCTTCATAGATCATGGTGATCCGGCAGTCGCGCAGCAGCTGTTCCATCGGGTAGTCCCTGATGTATCCGTAACCGCCGTAAACCTGCAGTCCCTGGCTGCACATCTCGAACGAGCGATCGGTCACGTAGCCCTTGGCAACCGGAATGAGCAGATCGATCATCCCCTGCAATCGGGCCTTCTCCTCGGCACTCTCTGCGGTTTCCTTGCGGTCGTCCAAAATCCCGACGTAATAAAGCAGACTGCGCATC
>JBDNAO010000215.1:0-15103 GCA_039768375.1 Desulfobacterales bacterium
AACCCGGAACTCGTAACACCAAACACCAAATACTAAACCCAAAACACTTCACATGAACAACAAATTCAAAATATATGAAGACCTGAAACAGCACGGTTTGAGCGCCGAACAGGATGAGCGGATCCGGGTCGAACTGCACGACAACCGTATGCATGCCGTTGCCGGAGAGTCGACGCGGTCCGGTGATGGGGATACCGTCGGTGACGGCCCGGCGACCATCTACCAGTTCTACGACCTGATCCACCTGCAGGCCATTGCGGCGATGCGCGGCACGTACAGCGCCACGGTGCGCTCCATCGATGAGCTTTTGGAACGCGACCGCCAGCGGGAAAAGGACGGCTTTCCGCGCAAGGTCAATGTGGGTCGGCTCATCAAGCCGAGTAAAGGCGGCAAGGCCAAAGTGGTTATCGTTCCCACAACGGTCGAGGAAAAATTAATCCACGATCCCTCCTTCAAAACCACCGAAAAAGGCGAGGGCGATTCTTCCGGCGGCGTCGGTGAAGGCGAAGAAGGCGAGGTCATCGGCGAGCAACCGGTGCGTTCGCCGGAGGGAGAAGGCGCCGGACCCGGCGAAGGAGAAGGCGGCGGCCACGAGATGGAATCCGACGCCTACGATCTGGGGAAAATTCTGACCGAGAAGTTTGCGCTGCCCAACCTCAAAGACAAGGGCAAAAAACGCTCGCTGACCCGCTACACCTACGACCTCACCGACAAACACCGGGGGTTCGGCCAGTTTCTCGACAAGAAGGCCACTCTGCGTCAAATCGTCGAAACCAACATCCATCTCGGCAATTTACCGGATCTGAATGACATCGATCCGAGCGGATTTCTGATATCACCTGCCGACCGGATTTTTCGGATCCTGTCCCGCGAAAAGGACTACGAATCCCAGGCCCTGGTTTTCTTCGTGCGGGATTACTCCGGTTCGATGACCGGAAAGTCCACCGAGTTGGTGGTTGCACAGCATGTGCTGATTTACAGCTGGTTGCTTTATCAGTACGATATGCAGGTAGAAACCCGCTTTGTCCTTCATGACACCGATGCCAAGGAAGTACCAGATTTTTATACCTATTACAATTCCACGGTGGCCGGTGGGACTCAGGTTGCTTCAGCTTACCGCCTGGTCAATTCAATCGTGGACAAAGAGAACCTGGCCAAGGATTACAACATCTACGTTTTTCACGGCACGGACGGGGACGATTGGGACACAGACGGTAAGGAAGCGCTGCCGGAGCTGAAAAAAATGCTCGTGTACGCCAATCGGGTGGGGATCAGCATCGCCGAACACGGCGTCCGTTCTGGCAAGAGCAGCGAAGTTGAGCGCTATATCAAGAATTCGGGGCTGCTCGAGAAAAAAACGTCTCTGCTGCGCGTCGATGTCCTGAAGGAAGATGCCGATGAGCAGCGACTGATCGAAGGGATAAAAAAGCTGATATCCGAATAATCATCGGATAATCATCGGCGGGCCCGATCCTTGCCGATACGGATTCCGCGGGGCGGCGGTTGGTGGTGTTAACAATAACGTGGTCGATGATTATGACAAAAGAAATACATCTTTCAACGGGCAAAACCGGCTCAACGGGCAAAACGGACTAAACGGGCTAACCGAAATATGGAATTAATCGACCAGCACACCAAGAAAATAATGGAGGGGTGTAAAGAACGGGCCCTGGCGGCCGGGTTGCGGTTCGAGGAGGAGAGCCTCGAGTATATCGTGACCAATCGTGACCTGTTGGAGCTCACTCCCAAGGTGATGATCCCGACCCTCTATGACTACTGGGTCCACGACGTGGAGGTGCTCAAGGAAAAAGGCCGCTACGAGCTTTATCCCAGCAATCCCTACGAAACCGTCATCAACACCCGCCCGGCCATCTCGTATTACAATGACAACAATCCGGACTGGATGAATGTCATGATTTTTTACCATGTGCTGGGGCATATCGACTTTTTCCAGAACAATCTTTACTTCCGCCACACCTGGGATTACGATTTTACCGGGCGGGCGCTTTCCGACAAACGGCTGATCGCCGCCCTGAGATCTGAAAAAGGGCGGTGGGTGGATTACATTATCGAGTTCACCCGCGGCATCGACAACCTGGTGGGATACCACCACGAACTTTCCCAACTGGACCGACCCCCCATCATCGACGGTTCGAAGCGGCTGAACTACTTCTTCGACGTCTTTTTGCAGGATGTCCGCAAGGTCAGAGTCAGCGAGTATATCAAGGAGATCGATAGGTACAACAGCTGTATCCGCAACGAAGGCCGCAAGGGGATGAAAACGTTCTTCGCAGAAGTCGCCAAAACCCACCCCGAGTTCGATACGCTGTTTAAAAAAAGCCTGAAGGAAAAGAACAACACCAAACCGGACCTGATCCAATATCTGGTGGAAAACGCCGATTTTTTGAACAAGGAAAAAAACAGCTGGATGAAGTCGGTGATGGAGGTCGTGCGCAACACCTCCGTATTTTTTCAGCCGCAGATCCGGACCAAAATAATGAACGAAGGCTGGGCCAGCTATTGGCACGAAAAGCTTTTCCTGCAGGACGACCGCATCCGGGGACACGAAGTCGATTTTGCGCGCACCCATGCCGGGGTGACGTCGTTGCCGCGGGTCGGCCTGAATCCGTATGCTTTGGGGATGCGACTGTTTTATTTCATCGAGGATTTGGGGAACAAGGGCAAATACGCTACCCGATTCAGAAAGCTTCTCGATGCCGACCAGCGCGAGCGGTTCGATACCCATGCGGCCAAAGGTCAGGAATTCATCTTCAAGGTCAGGGCAAGCTTGTGTGACTTTACCTTCATCAGTACCTTCGTCGACCAGGATTTTGTCAACCACAACAAACTCTTTGTGGCCGGCAAGCGCCTGAACCGGGACCGGATGGTCTGGGAGTACTACGTCAAGAGCCGCAAGGCGGAGGATTACCGCCAAATGCTCCTGAACGGTCTGTACCATCCGCCACACATTACCATAGACGGTAAGAAGCGGGACGGAAACGCCCTTTATCTCGTGCATCACTTCGAGGGCAAGCCTTTGGTCAAGGACTTCGTTGCCAACACGATGCTCGGCATCGAGTACCTCTGGGGCGGACCGGTGATGTTGGAAACAAGTGAGGTCATCGCGACTCAGGGAGCCGTCGCGCAGCAAGAAGAGCCGGGGCCGGCCGATATCCGATGGGAACGGGTTGTGTACACGATGAAAGACCGCAAACTCGCCAGAGAAGTGATTGACGGTTAGAAGAAGATACACCCCGCATCAGGGGCAGGCAGCCATCCGGGTGTAGTCTGAACGACCTTAAAGAGAAAAGCCGGCCGGCGCACAATTAGTGCGCCGGCAACGGCTAAAGCAGGGAGAAGACCATGTCCGACGGCAGAGAACCGATCGCAAAGGCGGACGAACGACCCCCGGTTTCCAGTGCGGAACTAGAGGATGCCGCCGAACAGATACAGTCGGCCGTGGCGAACCTCGACCGCAGCCTGAGCAGCCGAGATCAGAGGTTACCCATTTCTTTCGATGCCTTCCTGAAGAAGCTTACCCAAAAGCCCACCGTCGTAATCCGTAATATCTTTCAGGTATTCCACGACATGGTGATGACTTACGTGGGCAAGGGTTACGATGAGTACCCGGACGATCCGGAATCGATCAGTTTCATCTGCTATGACTGCGGCAAGCTCTTTGTCGAAGGCGTCGACCACCCCTTCTTCGCCGATCGGTTGTTTGCCAACCGTTTGATTAGCCTGGTGGATGCCATGAAACGCGGGGCGCAGCAAAACAAGATCTATATGTTCCGCGGCCCCCACGGTTGCGGGAAGAGCACTTTTCTCAACAACTTGTTGATGAAGTTCGAAGAATACAACAATACCGACGAGGGTTTGCGCTATGAAACGCTCTGGCGCCTGGACCCTAAGATGCTGGGCGATTTTCCGGAGAACCAGAGCATTCCGCTGCTCGACACGCTCTCGCCGCTCCAAGAGCGACTCGGCCGTGAACACTACGACCTGCTGAGGATGCAGAGCATGCTGAGTCTGAACGACGAGTTCGTCGAAATTCCCTGCCCGAGCCACGACAATCCGTTTCTGATGATTCCCAAATCCTACCGGCGCACGTTTTTCGACGAGCTCTTCGAAAATGACGAGTTCAAATGGAAACTCTATACCGAAAAAGAGTATGAATGGGTGTTCCGGGACAATCCCTGTACGATCTGCAGTTCACTTTTCCAGGCGCTGCTCGACCGGCTTGAGAGTCCGCGCAAGGTCTTTGAAATGATCTACGCGCGGCCTTATCGGTTCGACCGTCGCCAGGGGGAGGGAATCAGCGTTTACAACCCCGGTGATCACCCGTTGCGCCAAATCACGCTCAGCAACCCCTTCATCCAGAGCCGAATCAATGCCTTGCTCAGAGACAGCAATCTGGTCCGCTACATATATTCCCAGTACGCCAAGACCAACAATGGCATTTACGCCCTCATGGACATAAAGTCCCATAACACCGAGCGCATGATCGAGTTGCACAACATCATCAGCGAGGGAATCCACAAGGTAGAGGATATCGAAGAAAATGTGAATTCGCTGCTGATGGCGGTCATGAACCCCGAGGACCAGAAAAACATCGCTGATTTCCAGTCTTTCTCGGACCGCATCGAATACATCAACATTCCCTACGTGATGGATCTGAACACGGAAGTGGAAATTTACCGCAACATCTTCGGAAAGCACATCGACGACAGTTTTCTGCCGAGAGTGCTCCACAATTTTGCGCGAGTGATCATCTCCACCCGTTTGAACAAGCGCTCAGATGCGATGCTGGAATGGATCGGCGACCCGGAAAAATACCGCCTTTACTGTGACGAAAACCTGCAGCTGCTCAAAATGGAAATCTACACCGGTTACATCCCGAACTGGCTCGGAGAAAAGGACCGCAAGCGCCTGACGGCCAAAAGGCGGCGTAAAATTATCGCCGAATCCGAATCCGAAGGCGAGCACGGCATATCCGGCCGGGATTCGATCAAGATTTTCAACGACTTCTATTCCTCCTACTCCAAGGACAACAAGCTGATCAACATGTCGCAGCTGTGCAATTTTTTCACGAAGAGCCGCAAGGAACTCAGTGAAATGATTCCCGGCGGGTTTTTGGATTCACTGCTGCGGATGTACGACTACACCATTCTACAGGAAGTCAAAGAGTCGCTCTACTATTACAATGAAGAGCAAATCTCCCGCGATATACAGAACTACCTTTTTGCCGTCAATTTTGAACCCGGCTCGGTAGAAACCTGCACGTACACCGGTGAAAGGCTCGAAATTTCGGATGAATTTTTCGAGAATCTCGAGCGGCGTTTTCTGGGATCCAAAGTCGACACTGACGAGCGGCGACGGTTTCGTTCAGATACCCAGCGAGAGTACACCTCAAAATCGCTGACCCAGGAGATGATGGTAGAAGGCAAGCCGTTGACGGCTACGCAGATCTATTCTTCACTGCACGAGCGGTATGTCTACAACTTGAAAGAAAAAGTCTTGGATCCGTTTCTCGAAAATGAAAACTTCCGGCGGGCCATCAAGGATTACGGCGAGGAGGATTACAAGACCTATGACAAAAAAATTCGCGATGACGTCAGCTACCTGATCACAAACCTGTGTAAGAATTTCCATTATGCCGAACAGGGCGCCAGGGAGGTTTGTATTTACGTCATCGACAGTGATCTGGCGCGTAAGTTCGCCAAAACGTAGAATCTCGATACTTCGAGCGCGTGTTCCGTTGACCACCGCCGGTGAGCGATGTCTGTTGGCTGCCGCAAGACACGGTCGCTGGAACCATGCCGATCGATTTACCTCAGTTGTTGCTGTGCTATCCTCTGCGCCGGCAGGCAATCACAGTATTCCTCGAAAACATAGTACATGCAGCGATCGGAGCCATTCGACTTCTCGTAGAAGCAGCATTCTTTCTGCTTATGGCCGTTGTCGGCTGCGCATACGGACATCATTTTCTGCCTGCAGTAACTCATCTGTTGTTCCTGCACGTCGAATACCCCTCAGGTTGCGGCGGAAAAATTGCCTCCTCAAGGTGTTGCCCCCCTATACTGTTATTGCCCAATTTCAGGTTAAACTTTAGCGGATTGTCTGACACACTCACTGAGCGGATATCTGCGCCAGGTCCGGAGCACTCCAATGAAATGGCGACAACAATATCTCGGGTATCCTGGGACAAAGCAGGAAGCATGCCAGAATGACCGAACGGTGTGATTCGGCGGTACGCTTGCGGTGCAGGAGTATTTTAGATGAGGCGCAGTGCAGAGAAAGTCGGCTTTTCGACGGTTGACAGCATGAGGCGTGTCAAGAAGGTGACAGCCGGCAACTGCAAAAGCGCCTACCCGTCGATCCAAACGCCGAAGCGCAACTGCCAGAAAAGCGGCGGCAGGGCCGTAAGAATGAGAAATACGAAGAGCGCCAGGAGGACCCGGCCGGCAGCGATGCGGGTGCGTTCAAGAGCCGCCGGCAGCATCTGCGGATCGGTTCTCACTGCGACCGGCAGCAGAAAGGCTGTCAGGCTTTCGAAGCCGATGATTGCCAAAGCGCCGAACAAGGGGAACCCGACCAAACGGTATTGCGGCAGGAAAAGACACCACGGGCAGCGGTGTTGTAAAACCCCGTAATGGTAGGCGGAGAGAATGTCGGTCAGTGTGATGGCCGCCACCGGGACCCAGACGGCGGCGGTTGCTGCCAGCAGGCCGTTCCACTTCAATGAGGGAGCGGTTGCCGAGCGGCGAACCAGCAGCCCCAGACAGAGAAGCAGGATGCTCAGGCTGCCCCAGGTCGTCAGCCAAAATCCATCCGAAAGCCCTGATATGCTTTGCGCCTCGCTTAGCGTTCGATACTGATCGTAGACGACCGCACAGCAGTCCACGGGCCGGTGCGTATCTACTCCGAATGTGGCGCTCACGCTCTGGGCGAATGCCAGAACGGCCACCGGCAGCGCAAGCAGCAGCAAACGTGCACCGAGTCTGGCCAGTGGGTAATCCGGCCGCCTGCGGCCGAGTTTTTCCAGCGTGTTCCAGAACAGCAGGATACCCAGCAGAATGACGTTCAGAATGAGGAAGCCGGTGCCGGCCCGGCCCATGGCCTGCATGACGCCGGTTCCGCACATGGCACCGGGGATCAGAGCGGGAAACACATTGGTGATGCCGAGTAGCATCAGCACGCCGGAGAATAGGGTAATCCCCAAAGACCAGCGGGCCAGGACGACGGCGGCTTCGGCTTCGATCTCGAGGGATATCTGAGCGCGGTCGGTCGATGCCGGGTTCCATCCGCTGACGATGCGAAAAGCCTTCACTGCAGCCGTCGTCAGCAGGAGAAGTCCAATGAACTGGGCCGCCAGGGCGGTCTGTTGCAACGGGTGCCAGATCAATTTAGCGCCTTCAACCGGCCTTGTACGAGCCGGAAGCGACCGCCTGTCGCTCCGGCCTCCAGGAGGCGCGGGTCGTGTGCGGTGACAACCACGACGGCGCCTGCTGCCGCAGCTGCCGCCAGCGTCTTCAGTATCTCTTCGGTGCTCTTGTGATCCTGGTGGGCGGTCGGTTCATCCGCGAAGAGATAGGACGGCTGTGCGACCAGAGCCCGGGCGATCGCCACACGCTGGCGTTCACCGGCGGAAAGGTTGCGGACGAGTTTGTCGGTCAGTGGATCGACGCTCAGCCTGCCGAGTGCCGCCAAGGCCGATCGGCGACATTCCTTCAAACCGCCTCCCCTGGGAATCAGCGGCAAAAGAACGTTTTCCACTGCGCTCAGGTCCCCCAAGAGCCGGTCGTGCTGGAAAACGATGCCGACCCTTCGCCGCCAGCGATCACGATGCGAACTCACCCAGCGGGAAACGGCCTCGCCGTCGACAACGACCTTACCCTGGATCGGACGCAACAGACCGGCCAGTACATGCAGCAGGGTGCTCTTCCCGGCCCCGGTTGCCCCTGATATGACCGCCATTTGCCCGGTTTCAAATTGTGCCGACAGGTCATCGATCACCAACTTTTCCCTGCCATCTGATGCGCGGCGGGCGACCGTCAGCCGACGGCATTCGATTCCCCGTGCCATCAGAAATTCGACCTTTCGAGCATTTCCTGGGGATCGGCAATCGCACAGCGGAGCACCGTACCGATGGTGGCTGCAAGAAACGGCAACACGACCAGACCCGTCACCTCCAGCAAAATCAACCCGGCGTCGCCCGGACTGAAAGAGAGCCGGAAGGACAGAGCCTGCCATTCCGGGCACAGGTGGCCGGGCCAGTTCGCATTCGGCCAGAACACCAGCAAAAACGTCAGCATTAGGCCGCCGGCTGTGCCGGGGATGCCGATCAGAAGCGCCCTGGAGACCTGAAGACGGACGATGTCGCCGGTGGTCCACCCCAGGGCCTTGAGCAAACCGATTTCGAACCGGCGGCCGAACCGGTCTCTGACCGTCACGGCCACGAGAAGACAGAGGGCCAGCAGCGCGGGGACAAGAAACGCGACGGTCATGCCGCCCATTCGTGCGAGCCCCGCAGCATAGATTCCGGCACGCTCTGTCCGGGTCGTGATCCGAACGGTCCATGGAAAAGCGGCGGTTAGATCGGGCAGGATCGCGCTTTCCTCGGACGGATTGAAGACCTCGATCGCCAGATCGCTGGCATAACCGTTCGGTATCCCCAGGAGGTCGCGCGCGTCATCGATGTGCAGCAGCACGATATTCGGTTCGGCGATGCCTGTCATTGCATCGCTGCGTCCGACGACCCTGAGCCTCGCCGTCCTCTGGCCGGTGAGGGTTAAAAACGGCGCCGCGCGGTCCCCTTTTACATCGGTACCGGCCACAGCCTCTCCTCGCCCGGGTACGGCGGTCGATTGCGGCAAAGGCGGTCCACCCCGATCGACCCCGATCACCGTCAGCGGCCCCTCGGGTCCGGCGACCCGGCCCCAGACTCGCGGGCGGGCAGCGATGACACCCGGAACGCTTTTTGCGAGTTGAGCGGATTGATCTGACGGAATGGGCGTCCAGCCCAAGGCGTTAAATTTCCGGACGATCAGAGACGGGGCCTCCTTGAGCATCCGGTCGGTGGTGGTCGATAGGGCCTGGGTGAACAAAAGCGGGGCGGCGGTTACTGAGACTGTCAGCAGCAGGGCGGTGACGAGCAGGCCACTCTCCAGCGGTCGACGCATCAGATCACGAATCGCCCATGCGAACAGGGGCTGCAGAACCGGTCGCTTCATTGGGCGGCTTTTCGACCAGTGATGGCGGTCCACTTGTCGTCGTTCATCTCATCCATTCGGAAAATAGTCTTGCCGCCGTGGCGCCGTTTAAATGCCTCCAGCGCCTTTTCGCCCTTGACGGGGACCAGCGCCGGACCCATCGGACCGATGACATCGGAGCCGGCGACCCAAAAGACGTCCCGACCGTCCACCTCCTCCCCGGTGAAGTAATCTTTGACCAACGGTATTTGCAATTTTTCCTTTTCTGTTGCCAGAAAGATTTCCGGGTGAAGCCATGCGCGCATCATGCAACCCGTGCCGCAGAAATAAAAGGTGGTCTCGTCCATCAATTGAATTGCACTGGAGAATTTTGCGTGTTCGGCCACCTTCATGCCGCACACGGGGCATCGGTCCTGGTCGCTGATCTGCATGCGGTTGTTTTCGTCGAGGGGTTTGCGGCCGGGTTCAGGGCCGCTTCCAGGGCCGGCAGCCCGGGCGATGACAGTGCCCCAGAGGATCAAGGCCAGCACTCCTGTCAGGCAAAGGGCGGTGCGAAACAGCGGGCGGAGCGTCAGGCGGTTGGACATCATCGTTCTCCTTTTGTGCGAGGGTCGTCAAGCAATTTCAGTGAAAATGAATCTTAAGCTCTAAACTTCTACAACTATGGAAATTAAAATAGACTGTCAACGCTATTTGTTTTATACCCAACGCTGCCATGGGTGATCTCGATCTGATATCTCTTTTCCTTTTGGGTCTGCTGGGTACAGGGCACTGCATCGGGATGTGCGGCCCTCTGGTGGTGGCCTTTCCCGGCCGCACCGGCCGCGTTGCACCGCATCTCTTCTATCACCTCGGGCGACTCGTCACTTACGGCGGGATCGGCGCGATGATGGGCGGCATCGGCAGCGGTTTGGCCTTGGTGTCGTCTGTCACGGGGTCTGATCATTTGCAGCTTGTTGCCCGCCTGCAAATCGCCTTGTCGGTCGTGTCGGCCGGGTTTCTGATCTATTTCGGTCTTTGCCAGCTCGGTTTTTTCAAGCAACCGCAGTGGATGCGATTGGCGGCACCGCAAAAGATACCGGGCTACCGGCGGGTCATCCGTCTGGCCTTCGTCAATCAAGGGGCGGCTGAAATGCTGTTTACCGGGCTTTTGATGGGGTTTTTACCCTGTGGTCTATCCTTTGCGGCTTTTTCCAGGGCGCTTGCGGCCGGTGGTTTCCTGTACGGGTTCCTGCTGCTGTCGGCCTTCGGTATCGGCACTCTGCCGGGGCTCCTGCTCATCGGGACCGGAGCGTCCGCCTTGGCCCGCCGCTATCAGCACCATTCCGACATTATCGCCGGACTGCTGATGATCGCCATGGGCTTGTCCTTGGGATTGAAAGCGATAATGGCCGGCTAAGCACTCGCTCAACAACAACTTACCATCTTGGACGCCGATGCAGCCCGTCCGGCTGCCGGCCGCCGTCGAAAAACCTGGATCTCTTGGTACGGCTTTGATATGCGTGCCTGATCGGTGGTTTTGCAACCGCCGGACTGCTGATTTATCTTTATAGTATAAAATCGCGGAAATCAGCTTTTTATAACCGTTGACCCCCCGGCCCAGACCCGGCTTGGAAAGATGTGGTGATGGAAAACAACGTCTAAAGAATATGCAAACAATTTCATAGCCACGTCCCGTCGCGTCAGGGCGGGCGTGAACTCTGAATCCCGCCTGGGCGGGAAACCGATCAGTTTAGGTTTTATTATGCTGTCCAGTAGAAATTTTTGGGGAAGCGAACACGACCGGCAATATCATTACGACGAGCGAATCCGTCGTGAAAAAATCGCCAATTATGGGTATCAGAAGGTGCCTGAGGATGAAAAGACCCAATGGGTCCTGCGCCATTTCAATTCGGTTGCCCGCCAGTACGACCTAATGAACACCCTGCTGAGTTTCGGCATTCACTATCTCTGGAAGCGCTCGGCTATCGGCACACTCAGGTTGAAACCTGGCGACCGGGTGCTCGATGTCTGTGGCGGAACCGGCGACCTGGCCATTCTGGCCAAACGGGCCGTCGGTGCCTCGGGGGAGGTGGCGGTTTACGACATCAATCGGGCCATGCTCGACGCCGGACGCTTCAAAAAGACAAATGCAGGCGTCAGGAGCCGAATTCGCTACGTTCAGGGGAATGCCGAACAAATTGCATTTCCTGATGAACATTTCGATGCGGTGATAGTCGGCTTCGGTATTCGCAACGTTACCCACATGGAGCAGGGTTTCAGTGAAATGCTGCGGGTGTTGAAGCCGGGCGGCCGCATGATGTGCCTTGAGTTTTCCAAGCCGTCCAACCCGGTTTTTTGCCGGCTGTACGATTTTTATTCTTTTTACATCATGCCGCTGTTGGGGCAGCTGCTGGCCGGTACCCGGCAGGCTTACACCCACCTGCCCGAATCAATCCGTTTGTTTCCCCTACCGGACGAGTTGAAAACCATTTTAGAGCGCATCGGCTACACCGAGGTCTCCTGGCGGCGGCTGACCAACGGGATTGCGGTGATACACACTGGTAAGAAGCAGTATCCATAGCTCGTGTCCGTCCATAAATGGCCCTTTTCAGCAATTTCGGCGTCAATCGGCGGAGTCGCTTGTGCGGCGTACACGAGTACGCCTCCGCGCGATTCCTTGATTTCCTTGAACTTGCAGAAAATGGCGTTTTCTGGATCGGAAACTAATCAGTGCCCTCGATGAAACCGTGGATGAGCACTAGCTCGGGGTTCAACAGCGGTTATCCCATTAAAAGGGAGTTGGAAAACGTCATGAGTTCTGGCAGGACAAGGCAGAATTCGCCCCGCTCAATTGCCGATTCTCCGAATAATGGTGCGGTAGCGGTTTGTGACGTCGGTGATGATCTGCGGATTCAATAATGTGCCAATCAACAGGGAGGCGGTTCCAACAATGCTCGAGAGAGGTTCCCTCAGGATTCTTGAAAAGGCGCTGACGAAACTTGACGGTGGATTTGCATCATTGCCCGCCATCGAGCATGAGCTCGATGGCGAGAGAATCGAAGAAGTCATGCTGCGGGTTGCCGAGATCATGCAGGACAATTACCCGTATTTTCATCCTTACTACGCCGGTCAAATGCTGAAGCCCCCCCATCCGGTTGCGCGCATTGCCTATATGCTGTCGCTATGGATCAACCCGAACAATCATGCCCTGGACGGGGGGCGGGCGAGTTCACGGCTCGAAAAAGAGGCCGTTGCCGAGATCGCAGGACTATTCGGCTGGCATCGGTATTTGGGGCACCTGACGGGCGGAGGGACAATGGCCAATTTGGAGGCCTTGTGGATATCCGGACGGGTGAAACCGGGACGAAAGGTGGTTGCCTCGGAGCAAGCACACTATACGCACCGGCGAATATCCGATGTGCTCGGGCTGACCTTTCAATCGGTGGGCTGCGATGACCGGGGCAGGATGAATATCCGCTCGCTCAGAAAAGCCCTCGATGGGGGCGACGTCGGCACAGTTGTCGCCACGATGGGGACAACCGGTTCGGGATCTGTCGATCCGTTACCGGAAATTCTCGAATTGCGACAGCACTACGGCTTTCGTCTGCACGCAGATGCCGCCTATGGCGGCTATTTCATCCTCAGCGACAACCTGGCGTCAGATACGAGGAAAGCCCTCGCGTGCCTGACAGACGTCGATTCAATCGTCATCGACCCCCACAAGCACGGTCTGCAACCTTACGGCTGCGGCTGCGTCCTATACCGCGACCCCGAAGTCGGCAAGTTTTACAAACACGATTCCCCTTATACCTATTTCAGCTCTTCGGAACTCCACCTTGGCGAGATCAGCTTAGAGTGTTCCAGGCCGGGCGCCTCCGCCGTGGCGCTTTGGGCTACGCAGAAACTCTTGCCGCTCGTTCCGGATGGAGAATATTCTTCGGGATTATCCAAGGCGCGCGCCGCGGCGCTGGCGTTATACGAGAAAATTCAGACGGAAAAAAGGTTTAAGACCATTTTCCCACCCGAGCTGGACATCGTGGTTTGGGCGCCGAACGGAAAATGCGCCTCTCAAATTTCGGAGCGGTCGGTCAAGATGTTTCGAGCCGCCGCTGCACAAAATCTGCACTTGGCAACCTTCAAGTACCCCTCTGAATTGCTGCGGTCCAGATGGGCGGATGTCACTTTCGACCGAGAAGATGTGATCTGCCTGCGGTCCTGCCTGATGAAACCGGAGCATTGCGACTGGATCGAGGATATCTGGAAAATAATCCACGCCGCAGCCGGAACCGTTTGACGCCGATACCGTATTCTGCTAAAATACTTAATATTATCAATTTTTTATAGTCATATTCACGCGCCGGTTCATTTTTTCGATGCAACCGGAACCCTCGTGGCGCACAGCAGCATAAGAATCTGAAATGACATGATTCTCCACTTCAAGGGAGCTTTGTATGAAGCGAACTGAGAAGCCCTCCCATTCACTGGTCCAAAAATTTACCAGAGAATACCTGTTTGTTTCTCTCATTCCCGTCGGAATCTTTTTTACCTGCGTGCTGGCAGGCGTTTTTTTTGCCCAGACGTATATTGCCGATCTTATCCATCAATCTACCTATGAGCTTAGTGAAGACGCCAGGAGGCAACTCGAAGATATTGGGCAGACGATTATTCAGGGCAAGGCGAGAGACGTCGCCAAGCAAGTCGACATATTTCTCAAGCTCAATCCCGACATCGACATGCAGGCGCTTCAGAAAAGCGATGAATTCAAGAACATTGCCATGCAGGAAGTAGGGCAGAACGGTTACACCTGCCTGTATGAAGCCGAGACCGGCATCATGAGGATCCATCCCAAAACGCAATTGATTGACAGGGAGATGCGGTTTCTGTCGGAGAAATTGCCCTCATGGTGGGCGATATTCGAACCGAGCCGATCCGGAGCAGAGGTATCCGGTTATTACGACTGGTTGGAGCCGAACGGTCAGATCCGCAAGAAATACATGACCATGACGCCGGTCGAAACGAAGCTCCACGGGCAGACCCTGATGATAGCGGCCACAACCTACATTGACGAATTCTCGGCCCATATACTGGCAATGGAGCAGAAATCGAAAGAAATAAGTACACGTTACCAGAGTTTTGTCGGCCATCAAGATTTGATTATCGGGAGCGGCATGGCGGTGATCCTGGCCATAACGGCTATCGGCGTCTATCTACTGGGTCAGCGGTCGGCCCGCCGGTTTATTGTTCCAATTGTGGGTCTGGCCAACACCACCAAATTGTTTGGGGAAGGCAATTGGGAGATCGATGGCGACGCCGCGTTGCTCGAGCGTGATGATGAGATCGGCGAATTGGCCGTGTCTTTCAACCAGATGCGCCTGCAGCTCAAGCAACTATTTCAGGAACTCACCAGCAACCTGGCCGAACTCAAATCGACCCAGGCGGCGTATAAAAAGAGAGAGACTCACTATCGTAGTCTGTTTGACGGCCTCCCCCTCGGTCTCTACCGCACGACACCGGACGGCCGGGTTCTCGATGCAAACCCGATGCTGGTGAGGATGCTCGGATATCCCGACAAGGAAAGCTTTCTCGCCCAACGGGCAGAGTCCATGTATTTGAATTCGGAAGAACGCGTGAAGTGGAAATCAATGATCGAGAGCCAAGAGTTCGGAAAACCGTACGAATTTCAAATGCGATGTTATGACGGAACCGCCGTGTGGGTCGAGAATCATTCGATCGCGGTTCGGGACGGCACGGGACAGGTTCAGTATTATGAAGGGAGTCTGAAGGATATCTCCGAGCGCAAAGAGACCGAAGCGGCCTTGCAGAAAAGTGAAAAGGAATACAGGGCGCTATACGACGACGCCAAACGGGCGGAAGAGTTGTATCGCTCGTTGCTTCACTCCTCGGCCGAT